>CALDYC010000069.1 GCA_937941245.1 uncultured Acidimicrobiales bacterium
GAAACTCAACCCGTGAGCCTGTCCGGGGCCGTGGTAAGGGTCCTGGCCGAGTATCACGACTCGGGTGTCGCCAAACGCGGTGCGAGCCAGTGCCGCGAACACATCGGCCTGCGGTGGATAGACCGTGGCTCGTTGCCGTTCAACATCAACAAACCCTTGAAGTCGCTCGAATGATGCGCTGGCGACTTCATGAGCGAGCAGGTCCTGCCAGTCATTCGGAAGCATCACGGCGACCCTAGCGAAGGCCACCAACCGACGACAGGCCCGCTCGATACAAAAAGGCTAAGGCCCGGTGACCTCACACGAGTGTCGGGTGGCTTGCGGCCGCGCCCCTTGTTCGCTACCCGCTACTGCGCCTCGGTCGCGAAGCACCCCTCTCGATCGACTCAGAACCGCTGGCGCCCCGGAGTGTCGCCCTCTTCATAGGAGCGGTGTTCCAGGCTCCACTTGACCAGGGCAAGAAATATCGGCGCCATCGCTTGCCCCTTTGGCGTCAGCGTGTAGCGAACCCCGGGCGGGTTCTCCAACCGCACAACGATGCCCTCGCCCTCCATCTCGGTGAGGCGGGTGTCGAGCAATCGATCGGACAGCCCTGGTATTTCAGCTGCGATCTGGGTGAACCGGAGCGACCGGCCACCAATCACCTTCAGGATCGTTCCCGTCCAACGGCGTCCGATCAGTTCGACCGCGTGCTGGAAATGGGGGCAATAGCCAGTTGGACATTCCTGAGGCGACGACGAGTCAGAGTCAGCCATAGTCCCCACCCTAGATCGCCTGACGCCAACCGCAGATCAGTCGGCGAGGGCACGGATCTGGTTCTGCGCCTGCTCGAGGTTGGCGGTTCCCGCCCTCAACCCTCCGGCACCGATCAAGGTTACGTCGCTTATCCCGAGAAACCGAAGAAAGGCATTGACATATGGGGTCCCGAAGTCCATAGCACCACCAAGCTCGGTGCTTCCCGAAGCTGACACGATGAACGCCTTCTTGCCGGCAAGCTGACCAACGAGCACAGTCTCACCGTCAGCGCCGCCAACCGTGAAGGTCCTGCCGACTCTAGATACGAGATCCATCCATGTTTTCACCCCGCTCGGTACGCCGAAGTTGTACACCGGCGCACAAAGTACGACGACTTGAGCGGCTTCGAGCTCCGCTATGAGGGTGTCAGCAAGGGCAGCGAGTTCGGACTGTTCAGCGGTCCGAAGCTCCACCGGCGTGCCATTAGCTGCGAATCGCTCCGCCGTGAGCGGATCGAGCCCCGTCAGGTCGCGGGTGACGAGGTCAATTGGTGCCTCGGTCACACTCAGCATTTCGACAAGCAGGTCGGCCAGCCGATTGGTGACGGAGGCATCGCCGCTGACCGACGAGTTCAAACGCAGGATTGATGTCATGGTGTAGTTCCTTAGAGTCGCTTAGGGTTACTTACGTTTCGTAAGTAACCCTAAAGGGTAAACGCTCCGTTGTGGCCGAAAATTCAAGTGACATAAGTCACCACTGACGCCACGACCATTCAGCGACCCCTGCTGGCTATTGCATTGACACTCAGCATACCATAAGCTGACTTTCATGTCGACATTCAGACCCTTATTGCCCGGCACCGGGCGACACCTTGAGCCGGACCATCGCGTCGAAATAGCTAACGCAGCACGAAGCGCGGATCCAACGGCGGCTGCTTCACCGCTTGCCGAGCTGTCCGCCCGAGTTGCGAGCCGAACCCAGGACGTCGACATCGTCACCGAGGTCACGACCCATGGCGCACAGCGGGTGGTCGAGACAGTCGCAATTGCGGTCAGGGTTGTGGCTTCCGACGTGCGGTCGTTCGGGCATGGTGCACAGCGGTCGCCAATCGCCCTCGGCGACGGTGATCGCACTGAACACCTTGATGATGTGGGCCCGGCTATTCGATCTTGGGCGGCGGTCCCGACGATCGATCCGCCGTCCCCGGGCCTTTACCCCGACACACCCTTCGTGCCACGAGTGTTCCAGGTACTTTCGTCGGTGCCCAGCGAGGCTCGCGCCGTGATCGACATGGTCGAGTCATGGCATCTTCCACTGGCCTTGTTTTTTCAGGCGGGCGCAGTCGCGAACCCCGCTGGCGCAACGCGGACTCAGATCGAGTTGGCTGCCGCCCGGGTTTCGATACTAAACGAGTGTTTCTACTGCACGTTGGCCCATTCGTCGATGCTCGCTGCGGCTGGCGAGGCCGAGTCGTGCACGATCGACCTTGCAGCGCTGTCAGCCAGCACCGGAACCGGTGTCAGGGACAGTGATGTCATCGTGCCATTCGTCGACGCCGTAATCGCCGAAGGGGACGGCAGCGACGTCGAACGGGCGCGAACAAATCTAGTCAACCGCATGGGTCAGGTTGGGAAGGACCAGATCGCTTCGACCGTCGGCGTGTTCGCAGCAATGAATCGACTAGCGGACACGTTCCGTATCCCGTTCGACCTCGGGCAGGAAGCAGCCGAGGCTCAGGCCGCCCTGATACCAGGATCAATGGATTATGCCGGCGCGCGCTCATGGAGCGGGTCATGAGGTTCGGCTTTGTCGATGGGGATATGGCGGGAGCGAAGTCGGTTGCAGATTTCATTGACAATGCCGTCGCTGCCGAGAGCGCTGGTCTCGACTCGTACTGGGTCGCGAATTTCTTGGGCCACGATGCCATGACAGTTGCACTCGCTGCGGGTCTTCGGACCGAACGAATCGAGGTCGGTACCAACGTGACGCCGATCCACCCTCGCCATCCCGCCGCACTCGCACAACAGGCTCGCACGGTCGCCGCACTCACCGGTGAACGCTTCACCCTAGGAGTGGGCGTATCTCATCGAGTCCTTGTCGAGGGCGCATGGGGCCTGTCCTACGACGCCCCGTGGTCCTACATGCAGGAATATCTCGATGCGCTGATACCGCTCGTCGCTGGCGAACGCACACAGGTACGAGGCGCCCGGATCGCAGCGAACACACAACTCAGCACGCCTGATCCATCGCTGCCAGGGCTCGTCGTTGCAGCACTCGGCCCGAAGATGGTTGATCTCGCGGCGCGTCGGACGAGCGGCCTCACCACCTGGCTCGTGGGTCCGAACTCGATCGCGGAAACAATCACTCCTATAGCCACGGCCGCATCCGGTACGGAAGCCGTGAGAATCATCGCTGGAATCCCGATGTGTGTCACCACAGATACACAAACAGCGCGCGAACTCGCTCATACGCTGTTCGGCTACTACGACCGGCTTCCCGCCTATCGCGACGCCCTCGCCCGAGATCACATCACGGGCGCAGCCGAGGCCGCCCTAATCGGCACCGCGGACCAAATCACCGAGCGCATTTACGCCTACCGGACCGCCGGCGCCACAGACTTCGGTGCGTTCCCGTTTGGCACGGCTACGGAACAAGCCAACACCCTCGCGCTACTTGCCCAGGTCGCCAAGGAGTTTTGAGCCGCCATGCCCAAAGTCGCCGTCACCGCCCCCACAAGCACCTTCACGACCGAACAACGCTCCGACCTTGCCGAACGTCTCACCAGCGTCCTGCTGATGATCGAAGGAGGCAACGACAACCCGGCCGGGCGCGCCATCGCGCACGTGACATTTCACGACATCGAACCCGATCGCTGGTATGTCGGCGGCCAACTCGATGACACCTACGTCTACCCCGGCGGACGAGTCGTGTTTGACGTCACCGTCCCCGAAGGCTCGTGCGACCAGCGACGCAAGACCCTGATCCACCAAGCCGTCAATACCGCACTCTGCGACACCCTCGGCATCGACGCCGACGCCAAACACCGAGGAGCTAGTGCCTGGGTCATCGTCCATGAAGTCCGCGAGGGGCATTGGGGCGCCGGTGGGAACACAATCAGCATCCGCGACATTGCCAAGCTCGCTCAAATGCAGCCAGACCGCGCCGGCTACTACGACGCACTTCTGGCAGCCCGACAAAGCGTTCACCAAGCGGCCGGGTACCCCGAACACACCGCTAGCTACTGACCCGAACCCCGACACCGTCAAGCGGCAACCGGCCGCGAACCCGTGACGCACCCATATCGATCGTCCATTTCGGACAGTCTAATAGCCCGGGGCGCGCCAAAGGCCGGCGCCAGCATCTTCGGTCTCCGACGTGAGACTGAAAGCGCCCGGCAACCGGCCTTTGGCTACATCAATGCTGGCGCATGAGGGCGCACCAGCATCGAGGACTAGACGTCGCTTGCTCCGTGCCTGCGACGCAGC
>CALDYC010000070.1 GCA_937941245.1 uncultured Acidimicrobiales bacterium
CTGCACGACTGGGACGTCGACTTCGCCTGCTGGTGTACGTACAAATACGTCAATGCTTCACCGGGTGGGGTGGGTGGGGTCTATGTGCACGAGCGCCACCTGAGCGATACCACGTTGCCGAAACTGCTCGGCTGGTGGGGCACCAAACGCGAGACCCGCTTCGAGATGGTCAACGTGTTTGATGGCCCCGAAACTGCCGAGTCGTGGCAGGTCAGCAATGGCATGGCGGTGCCAATGGCGGCACTTGCCGGTTCGCTTGAGGTGTTTGACGAAGCTGGCGGCATGTCGGTGCTTCGTGATAAGTCTCGGCTGCAGACGGCCTACCTCTTTTTCTTGCTCGATGAGCTGCTCGGCGACGACATCGAATCGATCTCGCCACGCGACCCTGACCAGCGCGGGTGCCAATTGTCGCTGCGGGTGACGGTGCCAGATCTCGATGGGCAGGCGGTCTTCGCAGAGATCGAAGCAGCCGGAGTCGCCTGCGACTGGCGATTCCCCGACGTCATCCGTGTTGCTCCGACTCCGTTGTTCAACACCTTTACCGACATCCGCCGGTTCGTTGACATCCTCGCCCAAGCAGTACGTCGGTGAGCGCACTCGGCGACAACGGGCCGCTCGTCATCGTTGGTGGCGGCATCGCCGGGGCATACCTCGCTGCCATGCTCGGTCGACGTGGGCACCAGGTGGCAATGTTCGACAGCCGGCCCGACCCTCGAACGGACACCCACGGCGGCGGCCGCTCGATCAATCTGGCGATCGCCGAGCGAGGTCTGCTCGCCCTTCGCCAGCTCGACCTGGTCGACGAGATCACGCCATTGGTTGTCCCCATGGCCGGACGAATCGTTCACGACGCGGAACGATCCGGCGTCAGCGGCCTGCAGCCCTACGGAACCCTTGACGACGAGGTGTTGTGGTCGGTAGACCGCACCGCATTCACGGTCGCGTTGCTCAATGCTGCCGAATCGACCGGCAATGTCGAGACATACTTTCGCCAACGCTGTCGCGACATCGATTTCGAACTCGGTTTGCTGACCCTCGCAGACGGAACCCAGGACGAACTCTGGCATCAGGTGCCGTTCGGCACGGTGTTCGGCGCCGACGGCGTGGCGTCGATCGTGCGCAGTGAAATCGCCGAACATCGCCAGGCCGAAGGCTTGCCGGCGCAGGTCCGTCGCGACATGCTGAGTCACCGCTACGTCGAACTCGAGATTGCAGCTGACATCGATGGTGCATTCAAGCTCGACCCGAATGGCCTGCACATCTGGCCCCGCAACGACTTCATGCTGATCGCACTTCCGAACCCCACGGGCGACTTCACCGCAACCTTGTTCATGGCCGCTGCAGGCAATGCGCCCAGCTTCGACGCAGTCAGCGCCTCGGCAGAGATAGCGGCCTTCTTCGGCGAGTATTTCCCTGATCTCAACGAACTGGTCCCAGACCTGGTCGAGCAATACATCGATGCCCCGCTCGGCAGACTCGGCACGATCCGAACCACGGGCTGGAGTTATGGCGACCAAGCCGTGCTTGTCGGCGACAGCGCCCACGGCATTGTCCCGTTCCACGGGCAGGGGATGAACCTGGCGCTCGAATCGGCGATGACGCTCGTTGACGAACTCGAAGCCCAACCAGACGATATCGCTGGGGCCTTTGCGTCGTTTGAACGTAACCGCCGGCCCAATGCCGACGCGATCGCTGACATGGCACTCGAGAACTATGTCGAGATGCGAGACAAGGTCAACAACGCCGACTACATCATCAAACGTCAGCTGGCACTCATCTTGACCGAGCAGCTCCCGCAGTATTTTCGGCCGCGGTACAACCTGGTCATGTTCTCGTCTATGCCTTACGCGCTCGCCGAACAACGCGGCGACGTGCAGGACGCCCTCTTGGCCGACCTTGTCGAGGGGTGCTCAACGGTCGCCGAAGTCGATATGGCGGTGGCCGCCGATCGGGTAATCGCCCTCGGCCCGCTCGCCGATGTCGGCGCAGAGTGATCACCACCTCGGGATAGACGTCGATGCCGGTCGCTCGACGATGGCGCGGGTGGCGGCTCAGGTGGCGGGCCAGATGTGATGGGGCACTGTTACGGTCGAGCGGGTGAGAGCCCTCGTGATCATGCTGGTCGGGGTGCTGCTGGCATCGTGCGCAGTCGACGTGGCGACCATTTCGGTCGAGTCCGCCGACCCGGTGGCGGCAGGATCCTTCGCGACCGAACGAGCTGATGGGGCAGAACCGGCCGACGGACCGGCCACAGCGAGTGCCGATGAGATCGAGGTCGGCCCGAGCGGCACCTCTCACTGGCACGCCGCCTACGTCGTTCGGATCTGTGACGACGTGCTTGCCCCGTTCGAAAGTGAAGCCGATCCGCTAGGTATTCATAGCCATGGCGACGGGCTCATTCACGTCCACCCCTTCTTCGAAACCTCAAGCTTTGAGCGAGCGACGCTTGGGCTCTTCGCCGAGGCCATGGGATTGGGTCTGGCCGACGGGGCGCTAACGCTGCCAGGTGGCGGAACGTGGCGCAACGGTGATCTCTGCAACGGTCAACCGGCACAACTCGTGGTCGATCGGTGGGACGACCCCGACGCATCGTCGGCACCTCAGCGCTTTACCGAGAATGTGGGCGCTATCCGGTTCACGCGCGATCAGCAGCTGTTTCACATTGGCTTCATGCCCGTTGAAGATCCGCCCCTGATCCCACCGAGCTCACCACAGCTCGCAGAGGTGAGTCCGCCGCGACTCGAACCACCTGATCCGTGGGTGGACATCCCGGCCGATGCGTTGTTGGACAACACGAAGATTGTCGAGGTTGCAGCGGTCACCACTGGTTCATGTCAGATTCCTAACCTGACTGAACGGGTGCTTACGGGCGACCCGAATTGTTTCACCCCGGCGGAGTTTGAGATCAGCGCAGCCGATGCCATCACTTCTGCATCGGCTGTCACCTCGAACGGACAGCCAGCCGTCGATGTGCGCATTTCTCGCGACTGGCGGACATGGATGGAGCAGCGGTTGCCCGCCGATGGGGGAGAACCGCTTGCATTTGCCATCGTGTACGGCAACGAGGTGTTAACCGCACCCACGATTGTCCGCCTTCCACTCAGCCCCGAGCGCTTGGTGATCTCCGGTGGCCTTTCGGCTTCTTCGGCCGAGGCCCTCGCCGCGCTACTGAACGGCGACTGACGCGGCGCAAGCCCGCGCCGCCAACCAACGCGCCGCCAGCTAACGGGCCGCAAGCCGACGCGCCGCCTGTCAGTCTGCGACCTCGACTCGTCGGCCGTCTTCAACCAGGTTGATCTGCCACAGCACCTCGTCAAGCGCATCGGCAGCCCGGATCGGCAAGAACCGTTGAGGATTGTCGTCGGAGACGCACGACGACAGCGGACTCAATAGTGTCCATGGCGCAGGGTGGCAGAACTGCACGACAGACATTCGCTGCTCATCAGGGCGGTCAGGGTCAGCGATCACGCGGTGCATGCCAGGCGGAATGAGTCCGTTGGTCAGCCGTTCAAGCATGAGACCGGTATTGATGATCATGTTGTTCTCGGGAGGAATCGCGTCGACCCAATCGTCGCCGACTCGTACCTGCAGCCCCTTAGCGGTTGCTCTGGGTAAGGCCGTGATCAGATTGATATCTGCGTGCTCGCCTGCCCAGATGTGACTGGTGCCTGGAGCCTGAGCCATCGGCGGGTACCTGATCGCTCGAGTCAGATTGGCGCCGGTCGCAACCGTCTCGTCGAACAATGACTCGTGCGCGCCGATTCCGACGGCGATGATGCGAAGCACCCGTTTTTGCAGATCGGCGATTCGGCGATGGAATTCAACGAGAACATCGGTGATTCCGGGAATGTCGGCCTCGGGCAGAACCGGGTCCAGATAACGAGTGCCGAACTGCGTGCGAAGTGGATGCCCCGCAGGAAGCGAGTCGCCCCAATTCAGCATCTCTTTCCAGTCGGGAACGTCGCTCGACGCGGCGGTCTCGACGAGTAGGCCCGTATATCCGCTTTGGCCCCGAGAGCCGGGAGCGCTCGTTGCCTGCTTGGTCTCGGCAGGTAGGTCAAAGAACGCACCAAGCAACCCATAGGCGTGGTCGATCATGTCGCTACTCAAGTCATGAGCGACATACACGAAACCAGTCGCCAGGCTTGACATGACACCGTCGACGACAGCTCGACGTTGGTCTGCAGCACCGTTCTCGAAC
>CALDYC010000071.1 GCA_937941245.1 uncultured Acidimicrobiales bacterium
GATCTTGGCAACCCGGGCCTGGCACGAGTCGAGCACGAGCAGCTCATGTTGGTCTGCCGGTCCGATCGGTGCGGCCACGCAGAGCTGCCACAGCGCGGTCTCCGGTTCGTCGTCCCATTCGACCGCAGGCAGTTGTTCTAATCGCCCCAGGTCGACCGCAAGCTCATAGATGTCGAGCAGCGCGAGCCGAGCACCGAACAGTGCATTTTCAGGGTCGTCTACACGACTCTGCGCTGGGTCACGTTCTTCAACAACCGAGCGCGGATATGGATCGTCAGCCAACCAGCCAACGACGTCGAACACCGCCTCACCGACCGCGACCAAAGCGGACCGCCCGTCATCAAACGCATGTGTGTCTGCTATACGGACCCGGGTACCCACGTCGGACCGCACATCTCCCCCACCGACCTCGGGACCTCGTTCGATCAGCACGATCCCAAAGCAACCATCACCAGCAACCACATCGCTCACCAGCTGGCGATACCGCGGCTCAAACACATGCAACGGAATGGGTGCAGTCGGAAGCGCTACCGCTCCGAGCGGAAAGATCGGCAACCCATAGGGCTCGGACCGGTAGGCACCTCGCGCGCTGTCGGTCATTGATTCAGCGGTGCGGCGAGGTCGGCAGCACTCACAGCTCCGATCGCCGCCGGAAGGGCGCGTACCAATCGCTGTTGAAACAGCAGATCGGTCGGAGTCGGGCCGCCTTCACGGTTGACGATCGTCACCATTGACACACGTTGATCGGTGCCCACTGTTCGCCCGATCAGGCTCGATGCTTTACCGACGACACCACCAATGAGCCGCAACCCTTCGACAGAACTCTCACCTCGGAACCGTCCCTCGAAGACGCCCGGCAACCCGAACTCGGGTAGTGCCTCGACCACGGGGTCGGTCTCGTCGAGCCCGTCGACGATTCGGACCATTTGCTCGCAGGAAGTAGTCGACACCGGATCAAGTCCGCTTCCGTCACGGGGCCGACTCTTCAACGGGTGGCCCCGTTCGCTAAGCCGCTCCGCCACGGCCTGGCCGCCGGCACGGGTCGACCCGTCACCGCTATCTGCGATCCCGATCTCTTTCATAAGCATTTCGGCGGCGCCTGCATCGTTCACTGCGAGCATTTGAAAGATGATCTCCGAGAGCGAGGCTGACTCGACTCTGCCGACCGGGACGAGGTCGGGAAGTTCTTCGCCCTCGCGCAGTTCCCGGGGGCTGAGTGGCAACACCAAACCGCGATCCTCGAGTAGGTCATCGAGACGTTCGGCTGCGTCGAGTGCGGGGAACTCGATGGGCACAGCGCTGCCGCCCGTTGCCGCCGGACGATCGACCAGGCCGTCGTTCACCTGCAGTGCGGTGAGGTTGCCGACGACCCCCGCCTCTACCAGCGGCGGGGGCCATCCAGGAAGCGTGCGTTGCAGGTCGTATCGACGTTCGACACCAACGATTCCGCCGCTGATCTGGGAAATGCCAGACGCAATCACTGCATCTGCGACATCGGCGAAGGCCGTATGGGTGACCAGTGGCGGCCGAAACCCCATCGCATAGTTGCGATCCATCAGAACCGGGTCGCCGCCACCAATCAGATACAGCGAACTATCGATGTAGCCATTCTCATCGGCGGGAAGTTCAGCGAAGACACCTGTGACGAATCGATGGTCAGGGCCAAGTACATCAAAGGCCGTGACCGCGGTCAGCAACATTTGGACGTACCCCGGCACCAGTGCGCGTTCAGCATCGACCGAGAACACCATCTGCCCGTCGACGAGCACTGCGGCACACGCAAGCGGACTCAGAGCATTTGGGGTCGCCCCAATTGCCTCGGCCAGACGAGCTTCGGCTGCCGGGACGGCGATGACCTCACCAACCCTGCGAAGCGATAGCGCAGGCGTCGACACATGCTGGACCGGCTGGCCCGACGCTTGCGGCGGACTGGCATTGCCCAAACGCCCCGACCAGACGAATGCCCCGAAACAGGTGACGCCCAAGAGCAACGGGAGCCAGAGACGGTTGATCATCCGTGTCCGCTGGGTTCGGCGCTTGGTCGTGCGAGTGTTCACCAGCCCGAACGGTAGCAACAAGCCCATGCCCCAGCCCAGGCACCAGCCCATGCACGACCGTGCACCAGCCCAGGCACCAGCCCATGCACGACGGTGAACCTGACCTCGCACACGCTCTTGACGTCCATAGAATCGGGCGACCCCGCCAAGCGTTGCAGGAGAGCAATCATGCAGATCGTGTCAGCCCTGTTCATCGACGAAATTGATGTGCGCCAGGTCGAGGGCCCGGCGACCCGCATCGACCTCAAGGGCATTCAATTCTCGGCCGCGGCACCCACGCCGCTGCCGATCACGTGGGCTCCGCATTTGGTCGTAATCGTGCATGCGCCCGACGACTCGGATGGCAGCGGGGTGCTTGAAGTCGTGTATCGCCGCGGCGACGAACAGATTGCTCGCAATGTTCAGCCGCTGCAGCTTGAGCCGGGCAAGTTCAGCTATCGCCTCGTTCGCGGCGAGATCGATTTCGATGACTACGGAACGGTGCATGCCCATTGCCGCATCGGCTCAGATGGACCCGTGACCGTGGTCCCGTACACCTTGCTTCCGCCCGAAGATGGTCCCGCAACATCGATCGGCTAACCCGCCGTCGCTCGCATCTGCCGGCCGTTGACCTTCGCTCTGCGATACGACGCGGTGATAGGACGCAGCGATACGACATGACCGCCCCCGCTGGCGCTATAGGGTCGGAGCGGTCTAGTCGCCCGATTGGACCCCCACGACTCCGACTGGAGCCTCATGAGTTCACCCTCCATCGAGCAACGCGGTATCGCGACGATTCAGGGCATCGCCATGGACGGCCCGCATGCCGCCCGATCTGGGCACCAAGGAACGGCGATGGCACTCGCGCCGCTTGCGCACGTTCTGTACACCCGGGTCATGAAGTACGACGCCACCGCCCCGACCTGGTCCGATCGCGATCGCTTCGTACTCAGCCCCGGGCACGCGTCGATTCTGCAGTACGCCATGCTGCACCTGTGCGGCTTTGGCCTTACTGTCGACGACCTACGCGACTTCCGCCAATGGAACAGCGCCACCCCTGGCCACCCCGAGTACGGCCACACCGATGGGGTTGAGGTCACGACCGGACCGCTCGGCCAAGGCTTCGCGAACGCGGTCGGCATGGCAATGGCCGAAGCACGTCAGCGCTCCGAATTCGGAAGCGAGTTCTGCGATCACTACACCTGGGCAATCTGCGGTGACGGCGACCTCGCCGAAGGACTCAGTCACGAAGCAGCATCACTCGCCGGGCACCTCGGTCTCGGCCGCCTGATCTGTGTCTATGACGACAACCGAGTATCGATCGATGGCGGGACCGATATCTGGCTGACG
>CALDYC010000072.1 GCA_937941245.1 uncultured Acidimicrobiales bacterium
GGGCGGGCACTTCCGCGTCCGACCCGTTGTCAGCACGCACGGGCTAGCGGTGATCGCTTGGCAGCCCAGTCAATCTCTGCTTCGAGCTGGCTGCCGATCGCAACCAGCTGATCCTCGCGTCCGTAGCCGGCGACCAGCTGGACTGAGAGTGGAAGACCGCTGGGTGTCAATCCAGCCGGAATTGCAAGTGCCGGCTGCCCGGTCACGTTGAAGGCCGATGTGAACACCGCAAACGGGATTGACGCCACCTGTGCTCGAAATGGGTCATCGTCGGTTGCGACCAACTCTCCGATGGTCGGTGGCGGCGCAGCACATGTCGGGGTGAGTAGGAGGTCCCATCCATCTCCCCACCAGCCGAGCATGTCGTGACGAAAGCGCATCTGATCAGCCTGTGCTGCAACCACCTGCTCGCCCGAGAAGTTCGATGCCATCTGGGCGAGCATCCACGTTCCAGGTTCGACATCGTTTTCGGTTACCGGACGGCCGAGCATGGCGGCGATGCCGCTGAGTGCCGTCGCTGTCGCCACCGAGCTCAGAACGGTTTGCGTCCCCCGAGTTGATTCGGCGTGCAGGGCTGCTGGCGATTCATCGCGCTCTACGCGATGGCCGAGTGATTCGAGCATGGTGGCAACCCGTTCGGTGGCGTCAGCACACCATGGGTCAGTAGCGATACCGGGGCGGCCGACCGTGGTGAACCCAATGCGAAGCGGGCGGGTCGGGCCGTCAAGGAACGACGCGAACGGAGCCCCAACCGAAGGTGCGACCATGCCGTCGCCGGGGAACGGTGCGCAGGTCGCGTCGAGTGACGCGGCGGCATCGCGCATGGTGTGGCAGACCACGTGTTGCACCGAGTTGTTCCACTCTTCTTGCAGCGGCCCCATCGATAACCGACCGCGACTGGGCTTGAGGCCAACCAGCCCGTTGTGCGCCGCCGGTATACGGATGGAACCGCCGCCATCAGATGCATTGGCGATAGCGGTGATTCCGGCTGCAACCGAGGCTGCGGCGCCGCCACTTGATCCGCCTGCAGCATGATTGAGGTCCCACGGATTGCGGGTCGGGCCGAAGGCGACGGGCTCGGTTGTTGCGGACAGTCCGAGTTCCGCGGTGTTGGTGCGTCCAATGATGATGAACCCGGCTTGGCGGTAGCGAGTGACCAGGTTCGAATCGGCTGACTGGGTGAAGCCCGCGTTTTTGAGTGCAACGACGCCTTGGCAGAATGGGTCTCCCGCGCTTGCTGGCCACAGATCCTTGAGCGTGATCGGGACACCGCGAAACGGCCCGTCGCTCACGTTGCCTTGGGCTTCTGCGCGTGCCTCGTCAAAGCGTTCGTGGATGAGGGCGTTGATCTGCGGGTTGAGCCGTTCGCTTTGTGCAATCGCTGCATCGACCAGTTCGAGCGGCGATACGTCGCCCTGGCGCACGAGGTCGGCTTGTCCAACGGCATCGAACCCCATCAGTTCCGCAGCAGCCATCGATGAACCCGACCAGCTCATGCGAGCGTGCAGCTGTCGACCCGTATGTATTCGCCGTTCACATAGCGAGCGTCGTCCGACGCCAAGAACGCAACAGTGTCGGCAACCATCGACGCGTCGCCCATCGGGCCGAGAGGCATCATTCGAGTCAGGATGTCGAAGTCCACGTCGTCAGGCATCGTCACCTTCACCATGTCGGTGTTGATCCCGCCGGGTGCCACACAGTTGACTCGAACGCCCCGCTTTGCGTACTCCATCGCAAGCGATTGAGACAACATGAGCACACCGCCCTTCGATGCTCCGTATGCCGCGAACCAGGGATGTCCCGACAACGATGAAGTCGATGCAGCGTTGACGATGTTGCCCTTGGTTTCGAGCAGGTGGGGGAGCGCTTCGCGACAGGTCAGAAACATGCCCGTGAGGTTGATGCGAAGAACCCGTTCCCAGTTGTCGAGCGTCTCCTCGTGCGAGTGGGTTGCAGTGAGAACGCCAGCCATGTTGACGAGGACATCGAGCGTGGCGAAATGTTCCAGGTGAGCCGAGAAGGCGGCCTTGACCGACGCTTCGTCACCGACGTCGCATGGCACAGCGATTGCGTCGACGCCACGTTCGCGGGCGGCTGTCGCGGTGGCTTCGATGCCTTCGACGTTCACGTCGGTGCAGGTCACATTGCAGCCTTCGCTGGCGAGACGGTGCGCAACGGCGGCACCAATGCCGCGCGCCGCGCCGGTAATGAGCGCGGACTTGCCCACGAATCGGCGGGGTGGGGTGTGCTCGGTTTCAGACATGTCGTTCCTGAGGTGAAGTAGGAGCCTGGTGGCGGTGATGTTGTGGACGGCGTTGTTAGGTGGGAAGCTCGATGCCGAGCGCGTCGCACGCGTAGCGGCGGGCCCACGCAACATCGGGTTTGCCCACGTTGGTGTGTTGCAAAGGACCAACGATGAGGTCGCGAGGGATCTTGAAGCCAGCGATGTGGCTGCGGCAATGGTCTTGCAGGCTGTCAAGGTCGAGGGTCTGACCGTCGGCAGTGTCGACCAATGCGACAACTCGTGAGCCCCACCGCTCGTCGGGAACGCCGGTGACGATGATGTCGCCAACCGCCGGATGCGTGCGGCATGCCGACTCGACTTCTTCGGGGTAGATCTTCTCGCCGCCGCTATTGATGGTGTTCGAGTCGCGGCCCAGCAGCAACAGACGACCGTCGTCGTTGAGGATCGCCCAATCCCCTGACATCACCCATCGGCTTCCATCGGGCGACGTCTTGAATGTTGTCGCCGTAGCTTCGGCATCGTTGAGATACCCGAGGGGAATGCGACCGGTGCGTGCGAGCATGCCAGCCACCCCAATGTCGACAGGCTCGAGTGTGTCGGGATCAAGCACCGCAGTTGTGGGCCCGACGTTGAAGTGTGATCCCTCTTCTTCGGCGGACGTATTTGCACCGGTACCGACCGTTCCGGTCTCTGACGAACCAAACCCTTCACTGAGAATCTTGCCGGGGAACGCGGCAGCGAGACGTTGACGAGTCGCTGGCGAGACCATTGCGCCACCGTTGGATACCGCGAACAGCGCCGGCAACTCGCGTGGGTTGCGTTCCATCTCTTCAATGATGGGGATCGCCATGGCATCGCCAACAAACGACATTGTTTGGGATCCCTCGGCTTCGACAAGGTCCAACAGCTTGGCTGCGTCGAAGCGTCGCTCGGTATAGACGGCTGCTTTGCCGCCGGTGAAGATGGCAATCATGGTGACCCATTGGCCAGCTGCGTGCATGAGCGGCGCGGTTGCCGTCATATTCATCGGCATGGCTGGTTCGACGGCGTTGTCGATGATCTGTTCGGGTCGGCTGATTGGTTCGAGGTAGTTGCCGCCGCCCATCGCTGAAAAGAAGATGTCCTCGTGGCGCCACATGACCCCCTTCGGCATGCCGGTGGTTCCACCGGTGTAAATCACGTAGAGGTCGTCGGCCGAGCGTTCGTTCGTGAAGTTGCGCGTGGTTGGCTGGTCGGCGAGTGCGTCTTCGTAGTGGTCAGCACTGAACGTTGGCTCGTGGTCGCTTGCATCCTCGAGGAGCAGGTAATGGGCGGTTGAGCCAAACTCGGCTGCGACCTCGTTGAGCACCGGCACGAATGTGCGTTCGGCGATCATGGCGACCAGGTCGGCGTCATCCCAGACGTAGCGCAGTTCGTGTGCGACGTAGCGGTAGTTGAGGTTGATCGGTACTGCCGAGATCTTGAAGCATGCCAACATGGCCTCGACGTGTTCGGCGCGGTTGTAGGTCAGGATTCCGACTCGTTGGCCAGGCTCGATGCCCGACGACTGCAGGTAGTGAGCGAGCTGGTTTGCCCGATCATCGAGCGTGCGACGGGTGTGGCGAACGTCGCCAGCGACGAGGCAGCAGACATCGGGGCCCGCGGTGGCAAGCGCCTCCCACAGCGTGGCAAGTTGAAACTCCATGATCGCCCCCGAGTCATGTCTGATTGCAGCCTCCGGGTCGTACCGGATCCGCGTTGACGCTAGCAGGATCTGACACATCGTCAGATTCTGCGAACTAGCGTGCACGTGTGGCAGAGACTCAGAAGAACGAGCCGTTCGAGACGCCGACACATGCCGAAATCAAGGCAATGACGCCAATCCATGCGGACATGCTCGAAGCCAGCAATGACGATTCGGTATGGGTCGCGGCCGGAATGACCCACGTGCTGGTCACGACGATTGGCCGCAAGTCAGGCAACCCGCACCGAACCCCGCTTCCGTACTGGCGCGATCCGGATGGGCATCGGATCGTGGTCGGCTCGTTCGCCGGGGCCGACAAGCACCCCGCGTGGTTCCACAACCTTGCCGACAAGTCGGCGAACCCGACGGTGAAGGTGCAGGAGCGGGACAGGATCTGGCACAGCGATGCCGAGGTACTCGATGGTGACGACTACACGTCGACCTGGTCAGCGTTAACCGTCGACCGCCCGTTCTACAACGACTATCAAGCCAAGACCGAACGCCGCATTCCGCTGATCCGCTTGCCCGAGTAGGGCAGTCAGACGATCGCGACCCGGCTGAGGGCGTCGGTTCCGCCGTCGACGAAGACGACTGACCCGCACATAAATCGTGCATCGGGGCCGAGTAAGAAGGTGATCATCGCCGCGATCTCGTCGGGGCGGGCACCCCGGCCGAGCGGGATTGGAAACTGATCGAAGAAGTGACCAATCGTCGGGTCGGCCCTGGTCTCGGCAACCATCGCGGTTTCGGTCACCCCAGGGGCAACAGCATTCAACGTCACCCCCGCTCCGGTCCACTCTGGGGTGATTGCCCTCGCCCGCACCCATTGAGCGATCGCAGCCTTTGACGTTGGATAGGCGGCGATCGAACCGATGTCGTTCGCCTTAGCCATGGCGTCAGCTTCGTTGCTCGCAAGGAGCAGGTCGACCAGGTCATGGTCGACGAGCGGCGTGGTGGTCATCGAGTTTGACGAGATCGCCACGGCCGACGCTTGGTCGGATCTTTGCAGCAGCGAAAGCAAGCCGTCGAACAACGCAACCGAGCCGAAATAGTTGAGCGACGCGATGATTGACCCGGGTCGGCCCGGTAGCCCAGCGAGCCCGGCGCAGGTTACGAGTCCGTCGAGTACATCGACATCGGCGGTCACCGCGTCGACCGCCGCCTGTCGGCCAGCGGGGTTCGAGAGGTCGGCGTCGATCGTGGATCCGCTGAGGTCAATGCCGATGACTCTGTGCCCGTCGGCTTCGAGCCGGGCTGCGGTAGCAGCGCCGATACCAGAACTGGCCCCGCTGATCACATAGGTACGCATGTGGTGTCTCCGGTTGGTCTGTGAGCGGTCATGAGCTGTGGTGGTTGGTTGGGGATTGCTGCAAGGCGTCGGTAGCGGCTGCGTCGAAGCCGGACCGGATTGCACCCTCGATGTAGCCCACGTCGTGGGCATCGCCGATGACGTCAACGTGCAGCCCAATCGCGCGTAGCTGATCGGCTATCGGTGCACGAGCGAAGACGCCGTCTGCGATCACCACCTGATCGGCCGCAACCGTCTGTTGTTCGCCGCCGACCTCGAAGGTCACTTCACTGGCGGTGATCTCGACTGGCACGGCATTGGTGACGAACTCGACACCGTGAGAACGTGCCCGGTGCATGGTGCGCCAGCGTCGTGGGTGAGCCATTTCTGAAGCCAGGAACGCGCTTGGCTCGAGCACGGTGACCGAACGATCGCGTTCGGCGAGGAACTCGGCGATCTCGACGCCGACCAGGCCTCCTCCGATCACCACGATCGATGATCCCAGTGGCATGTACCGCCGGCTGAGAGTGCGGACCCGCGCCGGGGTAGTCAACCGCAGCGCCTGTCCTGCTCGCACGATGAGCTTCTGCCACGTCGAGATGCCGCCCCAGTGTTGGACGCCGTCTGGGCTGCTTTCGCCGGTGAGCATGAGGCGCAGATCATCGCCGGTCAGTACGTGATCAAGGTCGGCGCCACGAAGCTCGGGACGGCTGCGAACCGCTCCGGTGGCGACAAGTACCCGATCCGGTTTCAGGGCGGCGACCTCAGCGGCTGACGGCGTCGTTGCGGTATGCACGGTCACGCCCAGGTCGGCGACCGCGGCGATGAGATAGTCAACGAGGTCGCCGTTGAGCGGGGTGGTGACCGCCGAGAACCGGGCAGTGCCACCGAGCTGTCGATCGCGTTCGAACAACGTGACCGTGTGCCCGCGGGCCGCGCCAACGCGCGCCGCCTCGAGCCCGGCAGGACCACCGCCAATGATGACGAGATGGTGCGGTTCGCTTGTCGCCGACAGCACCGGAGCGTCGCGGCCGAGGCGGGCGTTGACCGCGCATCGAGGGCTGGCATCCCAGAAGTTCTCGGCGACACATACAAAGCAATTGATGCACGGTCGGATCAGGTCGGGTCGACCCTCATTCAGGCGAGAAACCAGTTGCGGGTCAGCCAGCAAGCCACGACCCATCGCGATGAAGTCGGCCTCGCCTGCAGCGATCATCTCGTCACCGAGCGCAGCATCGAGCCGCCCGACTGCAATCACCGGAACATCGACGGCGGCTCGGACCACCGAGGTGATCTCGCGGTATTGGCCGGGCTGCCACGGCAACGGTCCGTCAGTGAATGCCACGCCTGAATCGGGGGCCCCCATCGCGCTCACATGGATCGCATCGGCTCCAGCGTCGACGGCAGCCTGGGCATGCTGAGCAGCGAGCTGTGGCGTGATGCCGCCGTCGACCCGGAACTCGCAGCCATCGAGACGCACGACCACAACAAATCCGGCACCGCAACGTGAGCGGATAGCAGCAACGATCTCTCGCAGCAGGCGGGTTCGACCCTCGACTGTTCCCCCGTATCCGTCGTCACGACGGTTCCAGTGCGGAGACAGAAAGGTCGAGATCAGGTATCCGTGTGCAGCATGAATCTCGATGCCATCGCAGCCTGCGGTCGCAATTCTTTCGGCGGCGTCGGCGAACTGGTCGACAACCCACGCAAGGTCATCGACGGTTGCCTGACGATGTGAGGCGGTCTTGCCCTGCATGCGGTTGCCCATGCGCATGAGTTCATCCATGGTCAGGTCGATTGCGAAGCTGCCGTAGTCCATCGCAGGAAGCGGTGCACTTGGCACCAACTGGTCGCGATCTTCGAGCGTGTCGACCAGTGCGGTTTTTCCGTGATGGCATGCCTGCACGATCACACGCGTACCTTTGGCATGCAGCCGGGTTGCGAGCTGATGCAGACCGTCAATGCAGGCGTCGCTTGAGAGTGACGGCTGATGCCGAGAGGTGGCCCCGACGGGATAGGCAACCGCCGATGTTTCGAGGATGGCCAGGCCGATGCCACCCGCGGCGCGTTGCTCGTAATGGTCGATGTTGGCTTCGGTCAGCAATCCGTCTGCAGTGCAGAGGTTCTGGTCCATTGCGGGCATGACCACACGGTTGCGCAGATCCAGCGCGCCGATTCGCCCAGCTGACAGCAGATGTTGATGAGCCGAGCTGGCGGGCGAACTCACGACGCCGATGTGGCGATGTGATGGCCGAGACGGGCGAGGTGCGCCGTTGCACTGCCGAGCGCTCCACCGAGTTGCATGCCCCAGAGAAAGTGTCGGTGGACGGGATAGTCGACATCAGAGCCGAGCCCCCCGTGCAGGTGTTGTGCTGCGAGCACTACCTTCTGGGTGCCTTCCGAAGCCCAGTAGGCGGCACTCAGCACATCGGCGGTCGGATCGTCACCGTTGTCGATTTGCCAGGCGGCGTTCAGCACGGTGGATCGCAGCGCTTCGGTCGCGATGTACGCATCGGCTGCTCGCTGGGTCACGGCCTGAAAGGCAGACAGCGGACGACCGAACTGTTCGCGTGTCGAGACATGCGCGGCGGCGTGGGCAACGGCGCCCTCGCATACGCCGAGCTGAACTGCGCTGGTGGCGATCAGCACCCGATGCAGTAATCCGTCGAGGGCTCCGTCGGTCGTGACGAGCCGACGGACGTCGATGGCGGTGTCGAGTGTGAGGTGGCCCTGCGGTTCGTGATTGGTCGTGCGGAGTGCTTCGATCGTTACGCCCTCGGCGGCGGTGTCGACAAGAGCGAGCGCGGGTCGACCGTCAACGACGGCTGACACGAGCACATGCGACGCGATCGGCAAGGCGGGTACTGCGGGCTTGGTGCCGACCAACCGGACCGATTCACCGTCGATGGTTGCCCGAACTGTTGGCACCCACGGATTGTTCGCACCGGCCTCGGCCAAAGCAGCAGTCACCACTTCGGATCCATCGGCCGTTGCGGTCAGCAACGCAGCCTCGGCAGGGAGATGCTCAGCAATCGCCATCGACGCGGTTATCGATGCGACAAGTGGCACTGGCGCCACATGGCGACCCTGGGCCTGAGCGAGCTGGGCGAGCGCAACCATCTGCATGCCGCTGCCCCCTGCAGATTGGGGCAGACACAGTCCGAGCAAGCCAACGTCAGCGAGTGCCTGCCAAAGATCGCGATCGAAGCCGTCGGCTTCTTCGACCTCTTTGACCCGCTCGGTCTGAGCCAGATCGCTGAACAGCTGTTGGGCGAGTTCGGCGACAACCTGTTCTTCTTCGCTGAGGTCGAAATTCATGTAGGAAGGTCCTTCCAGGCAATGCCTCGGTCGGTACTGGGTTCTCGTGGCAGGCCGAGACCAAGCTCGCCCATGATGTTCTTTTGCACCTCGTCGGTGCCGCCACCAAGGCGAATGGCGTACTGATTCAGGAATGCCGGTTGCCACCGCTCTTCAGCGATAGCGTCGTCACCGGCGAGCATGGCATTGCCACCAAGAAGCGTCATCGCCGTTTCCATCGTGGCTACCCAGTGGTTGGCATAGGCCAGTTTCATGGTGAGCATTTCGCGGCCCGGCATGCGCTTGCGCGAAGCGGCGGTGCGAACTCGATAGCCCATCGCCGTCAATGCAACCGAGCGGCAATGAGCCTGAGCGAGTTGTTGTCGAATGATTGGATCGTTGGCCCTGCCGGTGTGCTGAGCCAGTTCGATCAACGTTTCGACACTCCAACCAGCCCCACCGCCAGCGATCGACGAACGCTCGCTCGTCAAGGTCGTACGGGCGACGGACCAGCCATCGTTGACATCGCCGACGACGTTCTCGGCCGGAATGCGAACGTCGGTCAGGAAGGTCTCGTTGAAGTGGGCATGACCAGTCATCTGCACGAGGGGCCGGACTTCGATACCCGGGTCGGCCATGTCGACGATGAAGTAGGTGATGCCCTTGTGCTTGGGAACGTCAGGGTTGGTTCGAGCCAAGAGAATGCCGTACTGGGCGAACTGACCGAGCGACGTCCATACTTTCTGGCCGTTGACGATCCAGGTGTCGCCATCAAGAACTGCACGGGTGCTCAGCGCAGCGAGGTCGCTTCCGGCTCCGGGTTCTGAGAACAGTTGGCACCAGAGTTGCTCGCCGCGCAGCATCGAGGCAATGTGTCGTTGCTGGTCGGGTGAGCCGTGCGCCATCAAGGTGGGTGCGACCATGCCAAGAGAGACGGTCAATGGACCGAGGGTTTGTTCGAATTGCGCCATCTCTTCGTTGAAGATGGTCGACATCACGCTGGACATACCGCGTCCGCCAAAGGCTTCGGGCCAGCTCAGCCCAGCCCACCCGTGTTTGTGCAACTTGGCCTGCCAAGCGAGTGCGGCGGGAACGTGCTCGTCGAGGGGAAGCGGGCGAGAGGCATCGGAACGTCGCGTGGCATGGGCCTCGAGCCAGGTGCGCGCCTGGGCACGAAATGCCGCTTCTTCTGGTGAATCGCCAATGTCCATGCAGGTCCTGAAAGCGGGCTTGGGGGCGGATATCGAGGGCCGACCGTTGCTGCGATCGTCGGGTTTCTGAAAGTGTGTCAGATTTTGCGTGGCCGAGAACAGCTCACCGGATTGACCTACGCTCGGCCCATGAGTGATTCAGCTGGAACGGCGCCAAAAGATGGTCTGCGTGCCAGCAATCCACTCGCTTGGCTGGTTGCGTGCGAGCAGATCCGCCAGCTCGCCAGTCGCTACGCGGTGGCGATGGGGCGACGCGACTTTGTTGGGCTTGCCGAGTTGTTCGTCGCCGATGTCCGGGTCCGAAGCGAATCGGGGCGCCAGGCTCTTGCCGCAGATTTCGAGCGCCAGGTCGCCTCGTTGGGGCGCTCGATCTTGCACGTCACCAACCATGTGATCGATGTCGCAGATGGTTACCACGCGTCGGGTGTGGTTGGCACACGAGCCGAGCTCGAGATCGGTAACGAATGGGTTGTTCAGATGATCGAGTACGACGACACATATCGCTGTGTTGATGGTGAGTGGCTCTTTGTCCGTCGTCAGCATCGGCTCTGGTATGGCGCTCCGGTCGGAGCGAACCCACTCGACCTACCTCTCGCCAACTGGCCCGACAACGCAGTCGGTCTGGGTGACCTGCCGTAGTGGTCCGGCTGTTCGGCACTAGTTCAAGTCGAGAGCGCCAATGGTGTCGTCGATACGACGGTCGCCGGACTCGTTGCGCTGCCAACACAACAACAACAGATCCGAAGCCGGTGCAACGAGCGAGATGATTGGATCGACGTCGGCGAACATCGTGGCATGCCAAATCGCGTCGTCGGGTTCGAGCGACAACGAACCAGCCGGAGCGAAGTCGTCGGGCACGATCGTCGACATGGTGTCCACAAATTCGCTGAGCCCAAGCAGTGCGACCTCTGTTGGGATGTCGTGTGGTTCGGTGCCAGACGACACCGCGAGCGCATTTTCGAGGTCCCATAGGTGGACTGCTGCCTCGATGACTTGACGCCGCAGCACGAAACCGACGTTTTGTTGCGGTTTGAACCACATCCACACGGCGGTGTCGTCGGGTGCGTGGTCCAGGGCGGCAACCATCTGTGCAGATGCATCGATCAGGTATGCGACCGCGTCAACGTCATCTGTCGGCCCTTGGATCGATGCTGCGACATCGCCGTCGGTTATGCGTTCGCTCACGATGCGTGCCCAAATTGCCTGCACTTCACCGAGATGCATGACGAGATCTCGGGCCGTCCACCCAGGGCAGTGCTCAACCGGAGCGGACAGGTCGCCTGTCGCAGATGCCTCGGCGAATCGTCGATTGATGTCGATAAGCGCTTCGAGTTGGGCCGAACGTTGCATGCCGCAGACGGTACTGGTGCGGTTCGTCCGCAGAGTCAGCGGCGCAACCTCAGCCGGTAGAGCGGGGCAACGATCTCAGGTCAAATCAACGAGGAAGGGTTGTTCTCGAGGCTGGTGAGTACTTCGTCGGTGTGCTCGCCAAGGTCAGGGGCTCGCGTCGGTATCGGCAATGCTTCACCGTGCACATGCAATGGCATGAGCAGCTGGTCGCTTCCGAGTGCGTCTGCGTCGACCCACGTGAACCGATCTGCGAACTGCGGGTCATCAAGAATCGTGCGGGCGGTATTCACTGGCGCAATCGGCGTGTTTTTGTCGTCACCGAACGCGAGCCATTCACGAGTCGTCTTGGTGCGGAAAATCGCTCGCAACTCGACGTGTAGCTCGGTGTTGTTGCGGGCATGGTCGGCATAGGTCGACCCGGGCCACTTCTCGAACAGATCGAGCCGGTCGACGCCCTCGCAAAAGTTGCGCCAAAAGGCTTGCTCGCTGGCCATGAACAATACGTGGCCGTCGGCCGATTCGTAGAACTGATATCGCACGCCTTCGAACATGCCGCCCAGACCGGCTCCGCGTCGCTCGCCGTCGTCCGACGCGTTGCCGCTCACTTCGGCTTGTGGGCGCAGGTAGGCGCGTTCGGTCTCGATTCGGTACCAGTCGAAGTAGGCGGAAGCATCGCTCTGGGCAAGCTCCATCGACGCTGGCTCACCGCTGGTTCGGGCACGTACCAACGCGGCGAGGATCGACAAGGCGGCAAATGCTGGCCCGGCCGAAATGCCAACGTTGACCAACGGCGGGATCCGCTCGAAACCGTCTTCGTCGGTCGTTGGTTGGACCACCCCAGACCAGGCATCGTAGGCAACACCGTGCGACGGCATGGTTCGATACGGACCGGTCGCGCCATAGCCCGAAAGTGAACAGACCACGATTGAGGGTTGAAGTTCCTTCAGGCGGTCGAAACCGAAACCGATCTTGTCAAGGAAGCCGGGCCGCATGCCCTCGATGACGACATCGGCGGATTTCACCAGCTTCTCAAACGAGGCGCGATCGCCATCGGTCTTGAGGTCGAGCACGACCGACTTCTTGCCACGGTTGATGTGCAGGTGCATGAGCGAGTTCGCTCCGTGATCGTCATGCACGATCGGCCAGGTCATTTGACGCACGTAGTCACCTGAAGGCGACTCGATCTTGATGACCTCAGCGCCGAAGTCCACGAGATGTCCGCCGAGTGCGCCCGGACCCAACATTGAGACGTCGATGACGCGTACGCCGTCGAGGAATCCGCCACTCATGACGGCCACACAATCGACTGCATCTCGGTGTAGGCATGCAGTCCAAAGACCGCTCCGTCACGTCCGATACCGCTCATTTTGAACCCACCGAAGGCCGTGTTTGGATTGCGCTGGGCGGTGTTCAGACCGACGTTGCCGCTGCGCAGCTTGCGGGCCATTTCGTACCCGATTCCGGCATCGCCAGCGAATACGTAGTCGTACAGGCCGAAGTCGGTGCCGTTGGCGATCGCTATCGCCTCGTCGTCATCGTCGAAGGCCAACACCGAGATGACCGGCCCGAAGATCTCCTGCTTCACCGGCGTCATGTCGGCAGTGCAGTCGGTAAGCAGGGTCGGCCCGACATAGAAACCGGTGTCGAGATGTTCCGGGCGGCGGCCATCGATCAGCACGGTTGCTCCTTCGTCTGCGCCAGCTTGGATGTGGTGTTCGATCCGTTCTCGCTGGATCGCCGACACGACCGGTCCAATCACCGTGTCCGGCTGGGTTGGATCGCCGATCTTCATGCGGCCGGCTGCGGCTTGCAATCCTGCGACCAGTTCGTCGTATCGGCTTCGATGCACGATCGCCCGGGTCGGCGCGGTGCAGATCTGGCCGCTGTGGAAGCCCCACACGCTGGCGAGTGCACCGACCGCGAGCGTGATGTCGGCATCGTCGCGAACGATTGCGGCGCCCTTGCCGCCAAGTTCAAGCAGCAGTCGTTTCATCGTCGACGCGCCAGCTTCGTAGATGCGTTCGCCGACGCCGGTCGACCCGGTGAAACTCACCATGTCGATGTCGCGAGTCGAGCTCAAAGCCGCGGCGGGAGCGGGGTCGGCACTGGTGATGATGTTGACAACGCCAGGGGGGAATCCGACTTCGTCGAGGATCTGCGCAAGTTCGATGACGGCCATCGGATCTTGCGGAGCCGGTTTCATGACGACGGTGCAACCAGCGGCAAGGGCCGGGGCGACTTTGCCAGCCTGATTGACGAGCGGAAAGTTGTACGGGCTGATCGTTGCAACTGCGCCGACTGGCTGGCGGGCAACGACTGCACCAATCAGACCGCCGGGAGCGAGGGGAGTGTTCGGGGTGGCCGATGGAGGCAACGCAATGTCGTGGTCTTGGATTGCGAGCTCGGCGTATTCACGGAAGCGGTTGACCGCAACGGGCACCTGCATGCGAGATCCCACCTGGGCGGTCGCCCCGGTCTCGGCGATGATCAGTGGCACGAGATGGTCACGGCGCTGCTGCAACTTCTCGGTTGCGGCGTGCAGCAGCGCGGCACGCTCTCGTGCGGGGGTGGCTGCCCACGCCGGAAGCGCCTCTTGTGCAGCGCGGGCCGCGGCGAGTGCCTGCTCGACCGATGCCTCGGGCACCTCGTCGACGATTTGTTCGGTCGCCGGGTTGATGACGGGAGACGTTCCGTTCGCGCCGTCTACCCATTCACCACCGATGAGCAGTTGATACTTCGAAGCCATGGTTCCCCTTCGCGCCCGCTGTGGCGGATGTTGCCGATCAGCGTCCTGCAAGCGCAGGTTACAATCTGAAGGGTCGTCAGATTCATCTCCGGGGGAACCATGGCTGAAGACCACATGCTCGACGAACTGATCAAAGGCGGCACTGTTGTCGACGGGACTGGCGCGGTGCCGCGTCTCGCCGATGTCGGCATTCGTGATGGGCGGATCGTTGAGATCGGCGACATCACCACAGCTGCGACGACGGTCACCGATGCCACCAACATGTTGGTCACGCCCGGGTTCGTCGATCCACACACGCACTACGACGCCCAGCTGTTGTGGGACCCAACGGCGAGTCCGTCGAGCATCCACGGCGTAACCACCGTGATCGGCGGCAACTGTGGGTTCACCCTCGCCCCGTTGCAGCCTGGCGACGATGACTACCTGCGCAAGATGATGGCCAAGGTCGAAGGCATGCCGCTCGCCGCGCTCGAAGCCGGAACCGATTGGCAGTGGGAGTCCTTTGCGGAGTATCTCGACCGCCTCGACGGAGCCATTTCGGTTAATGCCGGCTTCCTCGTCGGGCACTGTGCCCTGCGCCGCTATGTCATGGGTGGCGAAGCGGTCGGCAACGCGGCCGATGCTGACGATCTCGCAGCAATCCGCGGCGAGCTCGCTAAAGCGCTCGAAGCCGGAGCTCTTGGCTTCTCCTTCACGAACTCGACATCGCACTCCGATGGCGAGGGTGAGGCAGTCGCAAGCCGGTGGGCCACCTCTGACGAACTTATGGCCCTCGCCGAAGAGACCGGCTTGCATGAAGGAACCACACTCGAAGGCATCGTTCCTGGCTGTCTCGACCAGTTCACCGACGACGAGATCGAACTGCTCGGCGAGATGAGTGCCGCGGCGAATCGGCCGATGAACTGGAACGTGCTCACCGTCGACTCGCGAGAAGCAGATCGGGTACCTCGACAGATGCAAGCCGCTGACCGTGCAGCAGAGCTCGGCGGGCGAGTGGTCGCGCTGACCATGCCAATCCAGGTCCCGATGAACATGTCACTGCGCAACTTCTGCGGACTGTTTTTGATCCCCGGATGGGGCGAAGTCCTCGATGCCGATGTTCCGGAGCGCATCGAACGCTTGAAGGACGGCGACACCCGCGTCAAGTTGCTCGAATGGTCGAAGTCGCCCGAGGCAGGGGTATTCAAGCGACTGGCTGACTGGGGCGACTACATCGTTGGCGACACCTACAGCGACGCGAACGCCGGTCTCAGTGGCAGGCGAGTCGCCGACGTCGCCGCCGAGCGTGGCACGTCAGAGTTCGGCACGTTCCTCGACATCTCGATCGCTGACGAACTCAAGACCATTTGGTGGCCGACACCTCAAGACGATGATGACGAGTCGTGGCACATGCGGGCCGAGTTGTGGAACGACGATCGGGCAATGATCGGCGGCTCCGATGCGGGCGCTCACCTCGATCGAATGTGCGGAGCGCCCTATCCGACCCGTTTCATCGGTGACTGCCTGCGGGGTCGCAAGCTGGTGCCGGTTGAGCGGGCGGTGCAACTGATGACGCAAGCGCCGGCACAGCTGTTTGGTCTGCGTGACCGCGGCGAATTGCGTGAGGGTGCTTGGGCCGACATCGTCATCCTCGACCCCAAGGTCGTCGATGCCGGCGAGACCCGTCTGGTCAATGATCTACCTGCCGACTCGGCCCGACTGGTCGCTGACTCGTCCGGGGTACGACGTGTGTTGTGCAACGGCATCGCGATCGTCGTCGACGGCCAACCCACCGGTGCAGTTCCCGGCACGCTGCTGCGATCGGGCCGCGACACGATGACTGTCACGGCACGCTGAGGCACGACCATGACTGAACCTGCCGATACACCTGAAACCTCGGACCTTCTTTATGAGGTAGCTGATGGGGTGGCCACTATCACGCTCAATCGCCCCAGTGCGGCGAACTCGATGACGCCTGATCAGCGCAACGAGCTGATCGACATCATGGACGGGATTGGCGATGATCTGAACGTCCGGGTGGTGGTGCTAACCGCGGCCGGAAGCCGACATTTCTGTACCGGAGCGGACCTGCGGGTGTCGAAGGTTCCCGAGTCGATCCGCCCCGAAGGAGCGCCTGAGCGCACTTTGGGCGACGTTGGGCGAAACATTCGCCGTGGCGCGCAGCGTTTGATCACGTCGATCATGGATTGCGAGAAGCCAGTCATCGCCGCGGTGAACGGCACCGCAGCAGGCTTGGGGGCGCATCTCGCGTTTGCTTGCGACCTGGTGATCGCCGCCGACAACGCTCGCTTCATCGAAGTGTTCGTCCGACGAGGAATCACGCCCGATGCAGCGGGCGCCTATTTGTTACCTCGACTGATTGGGCTTGCTAAGGCGAAGGAACTGATCTTCTTCGGCGATGACCTTGGGGCTGCCGATGCCGAACGGATCGGCCTGGTCAATCGAGTTGTCCCCGCCGACGAGCTGGTTGCGGCGACCGCCGAGTGGACAGTACGTCTTGCGTCGTCGCCCACAAAGGCTCTGACGTTGTCGAAGTGGCTGCTGAATCGATCGCTTGACTCGGACCGCGAAACCGCGCTCGCCGATGAGGCCTGGGCCCAAGAACTCGCTTCGACAACCCACGACTTCAACGAGGGCGTTGCGGCGTTCATCGAGCGCCGTCAACCCGACTTCAAGGGCTGGTAGAACCGCACGGGAATGGTCCTACCGGCTCTACGGTAAGCCAATGCCTGATCTTGGATTGCTTGCCGGATCTGGTTGGGCCGCCGGTCTCAATCTCTGGTCAGTTGGGCTCGTGCTCGGGCTCGCGGGACGACTCAACATCGCTGACACCCCAGAGGTGCTGCAGCGCTGGTGGGTGCTCGTCGCACTTGGGGCGCTCTACGCATGTGAGTTCGTCGTCGACAAGATCCCCGTGATCGACAGCGCATGGGACATTGTCAGCACGGTCATCCGCCCCGTTGGAGCGGCGTTGATCGGCATCGCGATCGCTGGCGATGCTGATATGTCTCTCGTTACCGGGGCCCTGACCTCAGGCGGCTTTGCACTGACCAGTCATGTCGCCAAGGCAACGACTCGCGCCGCCATCAACATGTCGCCCGAGCCGATCACCAACTGGATCGCCAGTGTGACCGAGGACGTGGGCGCCGTCGGGCTGTCGTCGCTGGCGCTCGCGATCCCCGGCTTTACGTTCGGGTTGGTCATCGTGCTCGCAGTGATTGCGGTCATGGTGATTGCACGGCTATGGCGGTTTGTGCGTCGGGTCAGATCGATGATCCGGACCCGGCTGGCCAACTGACCCTTTCAGCCCACGTCGTGATGTACAGCTCTGCAAGCAGTCGCGTTCGTAGGGCTAGAGCGACTGAAGAAGCGCTGAACGACCATTGATCGCGAACTCGGCTTCGATCGAAGCCCGTTCTTCAGCTGTGAGACGTCGGTAGTGCAGGTCTCGGCCGGGGGTCCACCACACCGGGTCAGTGCACATGAATGCATCACGTCGCAAATCCTGTTTGTTCAGCTTGTTGTTGGCTGTCACCGGCATGGCT
>CALDYC010000073.1 GCA_937941245.1 uncultured Acidimicrobiales bacterium
ATGAGTTCGAAATGGAGTGGCCCAAAGGGTCTGGTCAACTGCAGAGCTTTCCGGAGATCGACAGGGCTGAATGGGTCTCAACGCAAGATTCACGCGACTACCTCGTCAAATCGCAAGTCGTGTTTGTTGATCGACTGACTGAGGAGGTGAAACGACGAGGCGACCAGTTCGAGATCGAGCAACCGGGCAACCCGAGCCTCTTCTAGCCCACTCGTCTCCGGTTCCGATTCCGCTTCTCCGCCCCGATCTGCTCCGCGAGGAGTTCGAAGCGAAACTTCACCGAAGGGTTCGCGTACCTTCCCCCCGGGGGTACTGCTCAACGTTCTCACTGAGAACCTCGTGGCGAGACTGGGTCATGCCGACTGCTTGCCTTCGGTTTCGGCGATCCGCTTCTCAACCTTGCGGCGAGCCCGCTCAATCAGGCCTGTCGGCGCATCGTCAAGATCCCAGACAATCGACTCTTCAAAGATCTTCTTCCGCTCTGCGGGCGTCATCGCATCAAGCTCGGCCGCAGTCCAGATCTTCCGCTCCATGCCAGCACCCTACGGCAGCGATGCGACAGTCTTCTGCTGTTCGCGACTGATTCAGCGGTTGGCGATGTCTGCGCCGGCGTGGAACCCGGTCGTCCACGCATTCTGAAAATTGAAACCTCCGGTGACACCATCGATATCGATGACTTCTCCCGCGAAATAGAGGCCCTCGACCAGCTTGCTCTGCATGGACTTGAAGTCGATCTCGTCGCGAGCAACTCCGCCACACGTGACGAACTCGTCCTTGTTCGTGCTCTTGCCGCTGACACGAAACCTCGATGCCGTGATTTGGTCAACAAGCGCTTCGGCCTGGGCCTTACTTAGCTGTGACCAGGTCGTCGCATCGGAAATTTTTGCGGCCGCCACCAGCCGTTGCCAAAGTCGTTTCGGGATCGAAGCGAACGGGCTACGGCTTGCAAGTTGACGCTTGCCTTCGCTCTGGCGCTTGGCGGCAATCAGCTCTGCCGGGTCATCGTCAGGCAGCCAATTCACCGTGATGTCAAATTGGTAATCCCGGTCGGCAAGCTCGCGTGCACCCCACGCCGAGATTTTCAATATGCCGGGCCCACTCAGGCCCCAGTGAGTAATGAGCACTGGCCCGGCACTAGCGAGCGCACTTTGTGAGATGTGCACCGAAGCCGGACTCACCGACAGCCCGCCGAGCTCGGTGATCCGTGGGTCCTTGATCTTGAACGTAAACAATGAGGGGGTTGCAGCCAACATCTCGTGGCCCAGGCTTGCGGCCAACGTGGCTCCGGCCGCAACTCGGGTTCCGCCCGTCGACAGCAGAAGATGTGACGAGGTGTAGGTGTCGCCGGTATCTGTCACGACCTCGAAACGGTGGCTGGCTTTAACGACCGAAACCACGCCTTCGGACGTGTGGATCTCGACAGCACCGAACCGGGCGGCCCCGAGCAACGCGTTCATGATCGTCTGTGAACGGTCGGTATCGGGGAACATTCGCCCGTCGGCCTCGGTCTTGAGCGTGACCCCTCGGTTCGCAAACCATTCGACGGTGTCAGCTGCCCCGAACCGATGGAGCGGACCGATCAGCGATTTTTCGCCCCTCGGGTAGTTCCTGCTGAGTTCGCGAGGGTCGAAACAGTCGTGGGTCACGTTGCACCGGCCGCCACCTGAGATCTTCACCTTCTGCAGCAGGTGCGAGGTCTTCTCAAGAATGAGAATCGACTTATCCGAACGTTCAGCGCACGTAATAGCGGCGAAAAACCCCGCCGCTCCGCCTCCGACGACAATGAGGTCAAAATGCATGTGCGTTCACTCTAGGAATGGCTTCGACGGCACGACTCATCGGCGCGTCGTCACTCCAACGCAACCGTGCCGGCAAACCTGGCCGCTCGCATCTCTGGATTGTTTCAGCGTCAGGCCTTATGTAGCGCGAACAACAGCCGATAGAACAGTCGTGCAGCCGACAGAACCGCTCTCGCCATCAAACGCGAGCGCGACCCAGGCAAGCGACGATGCACTCAAAATCGCCTACTTAAGCACGCTGAACGAGGCGGTCTACTTCACCGCTGTATCAGTCGTCGCGATCGTGGCGCTGTTCTGGGCCAACGCGTCGAAACAAGGGCTACTGATATGGGCTACCGCAGTCATCGCTGCCAGCCTGCTCCCGCACGCGCTGCATTACCTCGAACAACCCCTTGCCAGCTGGAAGAACCTGAGCGCGATCGCAGAGCTGGTGAGTGCAACCACGTGGGTCAGCCTGTGCCTGTTGGCGATGCCGGACCAACCAGACTGGCAAGCGTTCCAAGCCATGTTGCTGGTAGTCATTTTGATGTCGACCTTGGCCAACTCGTCGAGCGGATGGCTCATGCACGTCGGCAGCGTGATTCCCCACGCAATCATTCCTCCACTAGCATTTTTCTTGCAGGCCAGCGGCCCAGCCAGAAGTATCTGGCTTGTCGAAGCCGTCGCCGTGCCATTCGTGCTGATCACCGCCGCAAAGCAACGAGCCGCTTTCGTCAGCCGAGTCGTAGTTGATGAACTTGAAACCAAGAACAGCGAACTCCTACAGCGGTCCGAACGCGACGACCTGACTCAGCTGCTGAACAGGTCAGCCTTTCACAGTCGACTCGAAGACAACGTCGCCGACCGCATCGCAAAGGCCCACACGCCAGACAGCAAAGCGATGGGCGGATTGACCGTGTGCTACCTGGACCTAGATCGCTTCAAACAGGTCAACGACAAGTTCGGTCATAGCTGCGGTGATCAGTTGCTGGTCTCGGTTGCACGGCGGCTCGAAGCGACGCTGGTTGAGGGTGAGATTCTTGCTCGGCTCGGCGGTGACGAGATGGCGGTGCTGTCCGAGCAACTCGATGCCACCAGAACCAACGATGTCGGGGAACGATTGTTGGCCGCCTTCGATGAGCCGTTTACCGTCGAAGAACGGTCGCTGTATCTCGCAGCAAGCGCGGGAGTGGCACGATTCGATACGGGGTTGAACGCAACCCAGCTGCTTCGCTATGCCGATGTTGCGCTGTCCGAAGCCAAAGCCCAGGGTGGACGTCGCGTCGAGATATTCAATGCCGAACTACACGACGAGCTCGTGCAACGACGTGCCCACGAACGCGAAGTTGTCGAGGCATTCGAATCAGGCGAAATTCAGCCCTACCTGCAGCCAGTTGTTGATGTCTCCACTGGTCAGATCATCGGGGCCGAAGCATTGATCAGATGGGAACACCCTTCGGGACTTCGCGACGCCGGGTCCTTTGTCGGAGTCCTCGAAGACGTTGGATTGATCGGACGACTCAACCAGGCGGTCGCAACAACTGCTCGCGAGCTCGACGAAGTCTTCACCAGCCAGCTAGATCGCACAGTTCCGATCGCGCTCAATGTCTCACCTGACAGCCTCGAACAGATGCTCGAGATCCTAAGTGTCACGGGCAAGGTGCCTTCGGCGGTTATCGAGATCACCGAACAGCACGCATTTAGTGACCAGCAACGAGCACTCGTCTTATTGGAACAGGCACGCAGCGCAGGCTTTGGCGTCTTGCTTGATGACTTCGGGACCGGCTACTCGACACTTTCGGCGGCGACCACCTTCCCAATCGATGGGATCAAAATCGACCGCAGCTTCATTTCTGAAATCAACCACTCGAAATCGGCGCTGGCGGTGGTTCAGGCAATCGTGCACGTTGCCACGCAGATGGGCCTTTCAGTCATCGCAGAGGGCGTCGAGACCGCCGATCAGCTCGCGGTCGTCAAAGGACTCGGTGTGCGGCTCGTCCAGGGGTACTACTTCTCGAAAGCAGTGCCAGCTCAAACCTTCCGCGACTGGGTACTCGAGTCACGGACCTTTGCCGAAGACGGCATGCTGACTGCGGCCAGCGTGGCCTGTCGGCCCTAGCGAGAAGACCCACGAGCGACGCGCACCCAACCCTCGTCGCCCGACGCCGAGCACCCGATCAGCGATGCCCGGGCGCCATGTAGAACCACATCGGGAAAGGGGCCTGTTGATCCTGCAGCGAGGTACGCGCTGCCATCAACGTCTTGCCTGCCTCGGTCATTTCGTGGAACCACGCTTCGACCGACCGGCCACCCGGCATTGCGCCGGTGGCAAGTTCTAACGCTGCTTCGGTGTAGTAGGACCGAATGTCGTGAGCAACGGCAATCGTGTTCTTCCCCGGGAGCGCCACGTCTGCAAACGAGGCACCCTGCGCCCACCGATGCAAAACACTCAGAGCTTGGGGGACCGCGTCGGCGTCGATCGCACGGCCAACCGCTGAAGTGCCTCGCTTGGCTACCGCTCGGTCATAGGCGGCGCGCAAGCCTTGTGCTTCGTCGACCGGTGGGGGTAGTGACGAATCGAAACGTGGCGGAATCGCACACGACAGCGGCGTTTCGTCAGACTCGATGATCTCCGGATGCGACTCGAGAATCGGACCGTCGGCAGTCAGTAGAGCGAACGCCCGATCAAGGACATCACGCTGGAAGCTCGCATCGAGCGGTCGACCCAACGGGCGACCAAGCGGGAACTCGCAATACAGGGCCCGGGGTGGCACCATTTTCTCGGCGACTTCTTTCATCGATGCCAGCACGATCGTTGACAGACCTGCTGCTTCGAAGACGTGTGCGAGCGTACTCACGGTACGCGTGCAGAGCGGTCAAACGGGAGTGAGTATGACGACATCGACGCCATCGGCGATGAGCTCCTGCGCACACGCTGGCCCGGTGTCTAGCCGAACCTCTGACACGGTGTCTGGCTGATTGCCAGCAAACGCGAAATGCCTCGGCGCAACATCGCCGATGACACCGTCGCTTGCGAGCTCTTCGAGCCGGTCGATGGGATAGACGACGTTCAGGTCCATCTGGAATCCGGAGTGGTCAAAGTTCGGGCTCCAATGCCCCATCACCAGATCGCGATCGGTGCGGTCAATAGCCCGATAGCGGACATCGCCCTGGGTGTAGCGCTCCTGGTCCGGTCGATGCAGTGCCGCCGAGGTCACGATCGCAACCCGAGCGTGTTTGAGTGGCTTGGTCATCACCGTGAACGCCGGGTCGTCGAAGACCGGCACGTCTTGGTTGGCGCCGAATGCTCGCATTGCCGCATCGCCACTTGGTGTTGTGTCCATCGGCTACCTCATCGATCGAATGTTGTGCCAGTTCGCTTCGCAGAACCTAGCGCTGATTGGCCGCCACGATTTCGCTGGCAACAGTTGCTGACCGGGTTCGAGCACCAGACGCACCAGGCCCACAAGCCCCATTGAGCTAATCTGTCAACATCGGGCCGCTACGGTGCGGCGATGAGCTGCGATGGAACCTATGAGTTCCGAGTCTGGGGAAAACACACCAAAGCCCGCAAAATGCTCAAATCTCTCGCGTCCGCGGTGACCGTTGAAGAGTTCGAAGACTGCTATCTCATCGTCGACGACCCGACCTGGAACGCAAAGGTCCGCGACAACACACTCAAAATCAAGCGCCTCGTCGACGAACGCAAAGGATTCGAACAATGGTCGGCAGGTCGGCACCGTTCCGCCGACTCGACACCCTCACCATTCGATGATCTGTTCGAGCGTCTGCGACTCGACCGTCCCCAACGAGGCAAGAAATACAATCTTCCTCGCGAAGTTCGCAAGCTCGATGACGACAGCGACGTCCGAGTCGTTTTCGTCACTAAAAGGCGCCGTCGCTACCAGCTCGGCGACATCAAGGCCGAGGTGACCGATATCGAGATCCACGAGACCGACCAGGTGCTACGAACCCTGTCGATCCAGGGCCACGACGTTAAAGAGCTCTCACGCCTGCGCAAAAAGCTCGGTATTCGAGACGAACCGAACGTGGCCATGCATCAACTCATCGAAGCCGAAGTGCTCGACGCCGACACCATTCCTTGACCCAGCCTTGATTGGGCTCATGCAGCGTGCTCTCGACGCTTCACCGTCGGCCCAGCGCCGCCAGACAGGCAGCTGAACCCACCAACGCGAGCGCCGATAGAACTACCGGCCCGCGAATGCCGAACTGCACGAACAGCAGCCCGGCAGCCACCGCCCCGCCACCACGGACCGCTGTGCCGATCGCACTGTTCGTCGCGATCGCCCTCCCACGCGCAGCTGGCATTGCTTCGCTGACCAAACTGAACGAGGTCACGATCGCGTATTCGAACCCGAAGAAAAAGATCAACAGCCCAAAGGCGGCAAGACCAAGTGACGTACCCGCAACCGCGATCACAGCAAGTCCAGCAAGCACCGCTGCCACCGCACCGAGCATGGACGCTCGCTTGCCGAGCCGATCAGCAAACCCCGCCGACGCACCGACCGATACCAATTCGACCGCCCCGAACGCCATGGCGACGCCGCCAATACCTCCGGTCGAGACACCGAGATCGTCACTGAGCCACGTCCCGACTACCACGATGGTCGTCAGGCCGCCCATCGCAACCAACGCCGAAGCCCCGATAGCCAACCACGCATCGAAATTCAGCGCCGTGGTAACGGGGACCACCGGGCCACCCGAAGCTGCCTCGACGGGTGCGTTGTTCGAAGGCGTAGGCACTTTGGGCATCGTCACAATGCCGACAAGCGCCAAACCGCCAAGCACGATGACAGCAACAAAAGGTCCGCGCCAACCAACGTTGGTAATGAGCACGGCCATCAGCGGTGCGCCAACAAGCAAACCCGCAGCCCAGGACGTTTCGAACAGCCCGATGAACCGGGCCCGGCGTTCGTAACCAACGCGAGCACTGATCCAGGCATGGCCAGCAACGGTGACATGTGCGTTGGCGATCATCAACATCACGAACGCGAGAGCGAACAACACAATGTGGCCCGCCAGAGCGACCACTCCAGCGAACGTGCTCAGCACTAAAGCCGCAATCAAAACCGAACGTTCCTGGCCCGCGTCGAGGCGACGTCGAATGAGCAATGTGCTCAATCCGGCCATTTCGCCGAAACCGACGATCGCCGCCATCGTTGCGGTCGAAGCTCCGAAAGCATCGCCGAGCGCAACAAGAAAGAAGGGCACCCATCGCAGCGATGTGTTCGAGGCTGCCTTCGCACCTGTCAATCGCACCATATGGGATCGACCGGGCTGCACTGGGTGACGCTACCGGGACTACCCACATTGAACCGCTGAGCCAGCACCAGCCGAGCCGACTACTGTGCCCAAATGGCAAACGTGTCCGGCGAAGTCGTTGTACTGAACAGCATGGACGTGCTCCTGCACCCAGTTGGCGCCGCGGTGCTTGTCAAAGCTGGCCGAACACCGCTCGGTGTCGGCGAAATCGACGAGGACAACTGCTTCAGTATCGACATCGAACCTGACTTCAGAGGCGAGTTGACCGTGCACGTTGCGCGCCGCGACGTGTCCGAAGCGACCGCAATCGCCGACGGAGCGGACATCCATGTGACCTTGTTTTATAACGGCGTCAACAACTTCATCGCTGGCTGAGTGCTCGACGACGAGACGGACGGACCTGCTCATGACCATCGCGTTCGTTCACGGAAACCCCGAGACCTCGGCTGTGTGGGGCCCATTGCGCGCCGCTCTTAGCGAACTCGAGTTCACCGACACCGTTGCCCTTTCACCACCGGGTTTCGGCGCGCCGGTACCGGCTGGATTCATGGCAACGCCACTCGAGTACGTCGATTGGCTTGCCAACGAACTCGAAGAACTCGCGCACCCTGTCGACCTCGTGGGTCACGACTGGGGCGCCGGGCACGTTGCCGGTCTAGCCGCTGCCCGTCCCGACCTCATCCGCTCCTGGGCGATTGATGTCGCTGGTCTGCTTCACCCGAAGTACGAATGGCACGATGCCGCTCAAGCGTGGCAAACACCGGGAATCGGCGAAGACGTCATCGAATCAATGGTCGCAACGCCAAAATCGGACTTGGCAGCGGTCTATCAAGCCATGGGTGTGAGCGAAGCGATCGCCGCCGACTTTGCCTCGGCAATGAACGCAACGATGGGCACAAGTATTCTTCGTCTCTATCGGGCT
>CALDYC010000074.1 GCA_937941245.1 uncultured Acidimicrobiales bacterium
AGCTCTGCCTCGGGTTCACCGGACGGCACACGTCCTTGCAACGACGCCAAGAACGACGAGTCGCCCCACGCGTAGCGTTGAACCTCTGGTGTCAAACGTTCCACAACGCAACGTTAGGGCCTAACGCTGGTTCTTTGTCGCAGTGCCTTCGGCCGCAGGTGGGCGTTCCGCCATTCGGAACGCTCCCGTATCGCGGAACACGCTGCGGTGAAATCCGATACCCTTTGAGACGTCGCAGCAACGACTGCTGCAGTGCCAGGGGGTACACCATGAGCTTCCCGTCGGATCTCGAGATTGCGCAAGCGGCAACGCTTCGCCCGCTCGGCGACATCGCTGATGTCGCCGGAATCGACCATGCATTTCTTGAGCCGTACGGCAAGGTGGCCGCCAAGATCTCGCTTGACGCGATCGAGGCAATGTCAGATCGTCCCAAGGCCAAGTATGTGGTTGTCTCGGCGATCACTCCTACGCCACTCGGCGAGGGTAAGACGACAACGACGGTTGGTTTGGGCCAAGGGTTTAGTCACATCGGTAAACGCGCCACGATTGCGATCCGGCAGCCATCGATGGGCCCAACTTTCGGCATAAAGGGCGGCGCCGCTGGTGGCGGCTACAGCCAGGTTGTGCCGATGGAAGAGTTCAATCTGCACCTCACCGGCGACATGCATGCCGTTACGGCCGCTCACAACATGTGCTCGGCCGCGCTCGATGCCCATCTCTTTCACGGCAACGACCTTGGCCTGAATATGCACAACATCACGTGGCGTCGGGTGCTCGATGTCAACGAGCGGGCGCTTCGCAACATCACGCTGGGTCTCGGTGGTCGCCTCGACGGCATCCCTCGTGAATCGGGCTTCGATATCACCGCGGCATCAGAGGTTATGGCGGCATTGGCACTCGCCACCAGCCTGATGGACCTACGGGCACGGCTCGGACGAATCGTCGTCGGCTACACCAAAGCCGGAACTCCAGTCACCGCTGAGGAACTCAAGGTTGCTGGCGCAATGGCCGTGATCCTCAAAGAAGCCATCAAGCCAAACCTCATGCAGACGCTCGAAGGCACCCCCGCACTGGTGCACACCGGCCCATTCGGAAATATCGCTACGGGCAACAGTTCGATTGTCGCCGACCGCATCGGCATTCACACTGGCGACTACCTACTCACCGAAGCTGGCTTCGGTGCCGACATGGGCGCTGAGCGCTTCTTCAACATTAAGTGCCGCTACTCGGGTATCGCCCCCGATGCCGCGGTGCTCGTCGCAACAGTTCGCGGTCTTAAGGCCCACTCGGGCAATCACCACATCGTTGCGGGCAAGCCACTGCCCGAAGCATTGCTGGCGGAGAACCCTGAAGAGGTCCATCAGGGCGGAGACAACCTTCGCAAGCAGCTCGAAAATATGCAGATCCACGGGGTCACACCGGTCGTTGCGATCAATGTGTTCCCTGGCGATCACGACGTCGACATCGCAGCGATCAAGGAAATCGCCGAGGAATACGGTGCCCGCGCCGCGATCACGACCCACTTCGCAGACGGCGGTGCCGGCGCTGCAGAGCTCGCTCACGCAGTTGCCGAGGCGGCCGATGAGCCCAGCGACTTCCAAGTGCTGTACCCCGACGAGATGTCCCTGAAAGACAAAATTCACACCGTCGCCACCAAGGTCTATGGCGCAGCCGATGTCGAGTACACCGCTGCTGCATCGAAGTCGATCGAAACCTATGAGCAGGCCGGTTTCGGTCATCTCCCGGTGTGCATCGCCAAGACGCACCTGTCGACCTCGCACGACCCAAAGCTCAAGGGTGCTCCGAAGGGCTTCACCCTGCCGGTTCGTGAAGTACGTGCCTCGGTTGGCGCCGGATTCGTCTATCCGTTGTGTGGTGACATGCGCACCATGCCAGGACTGGGCAAGACCCCAGCGCTGCAGAACATCGACCTCGATGCCGATGGCAACATCGTTGGTCTCAGCTAGTGGCGTTGTTCAGCAAGGCGGCCGTTACAGAGACGGCCGAGGCTCAAGCTCACCGCATCGAACTCACAAGAAATCTGACCTTCGAACTCATTCCCCTCAAGAGTCTCGCCGCTGCGGTAGCGGCCCTTCCCGCCGGCGCCGAGGTATCGGTGACGTGTTCACCGGCGAAGGGCATTGACGAGACGCAACGCTTGACCGCCGAACTTCATGGCCAGGGCTACACCGCGATTCCTCACTTCTCTGCACGCATGACACGGGACCGGGCTCACGTGGACGAGCTCGCTGCGTGGTGCCGCGAGCTGGGCTTGTCGAAGGCCTTTGTCGTCGGCGGCGATGCCGAAGAACCAGGCGACTATCTCGGAGCGGTCGAGTTTCTTGAAGATTTCGCGGGCGCAGACCATGGCCTGTCAACGATTGGGGTAACGGCGTATCCCGACGGACACGCCTTCCTAAGCGATGAGCAACTGCATGACGCGTTGCACGCAAAGCAGAATATTTTGGCCGAAGCCGGGGTTGCAGGCTACGCCAGCACCCAGATGTGCTTTGACCCGACTTCGATCAGCGCCTGGCTCAAAGCTGAACGGGCGCGGGGCCTGAGATTGCCGGTCCATCTCGGCATTTCGGGCGTCGTCGACAAAACCAAGCTGTTGACAATGGGCGCTCGTCTCGGCATCGGCGATTCGCTGACTTATCTCAAGAAGAACAAGGGTGCAGTCATCAAGATGATGACGTCGCTGTCGTACGACCCGAACGACCTGTTACTTCCGCTGAGCGCTGAACTTGCTGAACTCGGCGTCGAGGGCATGCACGTGTTTACGTTCAACCAAGTCGAGGCCACTGAGTCATGGCGGCAGTCAGTGCTCAACGGCTAGAGCAATTCCTCAGGGCTCCCAGCGGGGGTCGGCATGGCCCAAGCTCATTGCATCGAGGAAACCATCTGCGCGGTCGAGGTTCGGGTAGCGGCGCATGAGCCGATAGAACTCCGCGGAGTGACCGGGTTCGATCAAGTGGGTCAGCTCGTGCAGGATTACCGAGTCAAGTACCCAGAGCGGAACCTTCGCCAGCCGGGACGAAATTCGAATGTCGCCGCTGTCGATTGAGCACGAACCAAAGCGTTCTTTCTGATTCGTTACCCATCCGATGCTGTTCGGCAGGGGCAACTCGTATTCGCGTGCGAGCCGCCGAGCCCGCTGCTCGAGATCTACACCTGTGAGACCAGCTTCGGCAATGGCGTTTTTGTGCCGAATACGTCGAACAAGCTTGGCGACGGTGGCTGTTTCGACGTCGATGGGCATGGCGGCTGGCACACGAACCTCGATGACACCGTCAACGATGCGGGCCTGGCTCGTTCGTTTCCGTCGGGCACTTCGCACGATTCGTACCGGAAGCACGCTGGCGGTGAGTTCAGTGTCTTCGCGAGCGCTGCTTCCATCTGAGAGGCCTTCTCGTGAGGCGTTGGCCAGTGAAGTGTCCGTCGGCTTCGTGACGAGCTGATCGTTCACGATGCCAGCAGTTCGTCGATCGTTGATCGGTGGGTGTCGACAAAGCTTCGTTGTACCTCGCTGTTGACCGCATCGATCTCGAAGCGGACCCGGTCTCGGCAGTCCCAGTTGGAGACCGCGACCGAGCGCTCGAACTCCGCGATGTCTTCGAGAATCGCTTGGGTCTCGGGTGCAAATGCTAAACCGGCATCGGTGCTGACGACCGAGACGCCCGTGCTGAACGCCGATGCGAACAGCTCTTCGAGTCGACGAGTGACGTCGCGCTCGACATCGTCGAGGTCGAGATATTCGAACCCCTGGTCGAGCATGCAGGAACTCCATGTTGATCGAATGTCGGTCATGCCGGGATGAGCATCGACCTCTTCGGTCAGAGCGCTGAATTGGGGGAGTGACTCGTTGAACTCGGCCCAGGTTGCACGAACGATGTCGCTGCTGCGTCCTCGACAGCCGGTGTCGGTCTGGATCTGGCCGGGCTCAGCGGTGGGGCCATCGAGCGCGACGACGAAGTCGGCAACCTGCTGTGAGGTCAGCGAAGCGAGGTACGGCTGGTTGACATCTTGGGTTTGAAACGCCTGTCCGTTCGTCTGCACAAAGAGCCGGATGAAATCGCTGGTGACCCCGAACCCGTCTGCAGCCGCGAACTCGCGGGTTGTTCGGTCGGTGTAGTCGATCTCGAGTTGCAGCTCGGTAGGGAGCCGGTATTCGAATCCTTCGTCCTGCATGCAAACCTGCACGAGATCGCCGATGCTGCGCTGCTGTTCAGCGAGGTAGATGTCGAGGTCTTTGGTGCCGAACAGCTGGACCAGCAGATCATCGACGGGGAACTCCGAGTCGAGAAGCATGGCGCTCGTGTCGCCACGTTCGACGCCGTTCTCGGTAGTCCCAGAGATCGAAGTATCAGTGGTGCACGAGATTGCGATCAGCGCCATACCGACGATCGTGACGAGCAGATGGCTGGGTCGGCGCATTGGCCCTACGGTAGTTCGTCGTCCCGGTAGCGCCCGGTCGCCAACGAGCTCAGGCCGCCCACTCGATGGCTTGGGACAGGGCAGCGCAAGCCACGACGATCATCGCCACGACGGCGACCCATGGCGACCAGCGCGGGCTTCCTGCCGGAAGCTTGCGCACTCTCGTTGCGGCCGCGAGATCCATGATAGAACGCTGATCGTCATGGCGAGCCATCGACGCGAGCGATACAGCCACGAGAACGATCGCGACGATCTGGCCCAACCACGGCACGAGATAGACGATGCGGTGAATGTTGCGGCGCAGGGCAGGCACCGGAGCGAGTGCTTCACGGTCTCCGTCGAGTTCAGCGACGTACAGGCCGACGAGTTGCTTGCCCGGGGTAGCCCCTTCGGTGATTAGCCAGAAGAACTCGAACACCGCAGCGATCGAGGTTGCAAAAATCGTGTAGGGAACCAGTGTCGATGCGTCGACCAGATCAGACGGTCGCAGAGACCACAAGGTGTCGAAGCGGTCACCGAGAGCGGTCGGCATCCAGATCATGCTGAACGCGGCGACGATGATCCACAGCACCACTAGATCGACGGCGCGAGCGGCGACACGAGCACCGATCGACGCTGCCGGGTGTTGCGAAGCTGGCCGCGCTACTGCTGCACGAACATGGTGGGTCCACCGATATCCATCCCACCATCGGACAGTACCGGCAGCATCGTTTGGTGCTTGGAACCAGCCGGGTGCGGTCACTGATCGACTGTTGCGGTGTAGGCCTGGAGTTGTTGGCTGAGTGCTTCGGCGGCTTCGGCGACTTCGAGCCCGATGTCGTGCGCACGGTTCGGGTCGGGGAACCTGAACATGGGTCCATGCACTCGTAGGGCCGCGACCACACCGGTTTCATCAAATACTGGCGCGGCAACGGAATTGATACCAGGAGCGAACTCTTCGAACCCCCAGATGTACCCGGCGGAACGAGCTTGGACCAGACGTTGACGGAGCTCGTCCACGTCGGTGATGGTGTTCGCGGTGAGCTTGTCGAGCGGCGTTTCAAGCACGGTTTTGACTACTGACTCGGGCGAATAGGCAAGGATCGCCACCCCACCAGGAACCGAATGGGCAGGCGCGAACTCGCCGGTCCAGTTGCGAACCTGCACGTCTTGCTCGCCCGTGACCTCATCGACGAACTCGACCCAGCCATCGCTGAGTACGTCGAGCCCACTCGATTCGCCATTGCGCGTTGCCAGGTCTACAAGGAACGGCCTGGCGGCAGCGATCAAACTAAAACCCGCAGCGTTGGCGCCGGTCAGATCGCTGAGTCCCGGGCCCAATTCATAGTCGCCGCCGACCTCCTGCTGGATAACTGCCGTCTCTGCCTCGAGGGCGCTGAGCAGGCGCGCGACGGTCGATTTCGGCAAATTGGTGCGGTCGGCAAGGTCGGTGATGCCGACGGGGCCCAACGAAAGGGCGCGCAACAGGGCAAAGGCTCGCTCGATTGACTGCACACCGCTCACCTGATCACAGTACCGATCTGGGCTGAGGTCCGCGATGCGACACTCGACGGGAAGAGCAGCGCCCAAGCGAGGGCTTCGACGACAGAGCGCAATCTCGTCAAGCTTTTCAGACTGCGTCTGAACGTGAATCGGTGGGAACGTCCGACATCTCGAGGTGCAGGCCGTCACCGGTCCATGGATGTGCTCGGGCGAAGTCCTCGTCGAGCTCGACGCCGAGCCCAGGAGCAGTTGGAGGGATCACGTAGCCGTCTTCGAACCGCATCGGTGTTTTGAGCAGGTCCGCGTGGATCCCACCCCACTCGCGGATGCTCTCGAGTATCAGGAAGTTCGGCGAGCAGGTGGCGAGTTGCACGTTGGCGGCACCAACGAGTGGCCCGCAGTACAGGTGCGGCGCAAGCTGAGCGCCGTTCGCTTCGGCGAGGGCGCCAATCTTCTTGGCTTCGAGAAGCCCACCGACGCGCCCAAGATTCATCTGCAGGATCGAGGCAGCGTTGGCGTCGAGCAACCGAGCGAACTCAGTTTTGGTGCTCAATCGTTCGCCAGCTGCAACGGGGATCGTTGTTTGGCTGGCGACCTTCGCCATTTCTGCAGGGTTGTCTGGAGGAACAGGCTCTTCGAACCACAACGGATCGTATTGCTCAAGCCTGCGGGCCAGCCGAATCGCGCCTGACGCGGTGAATTGTCCGTGTGTGCCGAACAGGATGTCGGCCTTGTTGCCGACGGCTTCGCGGACCAACCGAACCATGCGTTCGGACAGGTCAAGACGGGCCAAGGTCGGCTGGTGTCCATCCCAAATGGTATACGGACCGGCTGGATCGAACTTGACGGCGGTGAAGCCACGAGCGACCTCTTCTGCGGCTCGTTGGGCTGCGGTCTCGGGGTCGAGGTAGACGTCAGCGGTGTCGCCAGGCTCGGGATACAGGTAGGTGTAGCTGCGTAACGCATCGTGGACTCGTCCGCCGAGCAGTTGGTAGACAGGCTGATCGACTTCCTTGCCGATGATGTCCCAGCAAGCCATCTCGAGGGCACTCACGCAACCCATGACGGAAATGTCGGGGCGGTGCGAGAACCCGCTGCCGTTGGCACGATGCCAGAAGCGCTCGATCTCAAACGGGCTGTGGCCGATCAGATGGCGTTCGGCGACATCGCTGATCATTGCGGGTACGACATCAGGGCCGAATGTTGCCCCGTAGTGTTCGCCGTAGCCGACGACCCCGGTGTTTGTGGTCAGCTTGACAAAGATGAAGTACTTGCCGCCGAATTCACCGGGGCGGTTGCCGACGACAAATGTCTCAAGTTCTGCGACGTGCATGTCACGAGTTCAATTCGTCGAACATGATCACGTTGCGCACTGCTCGACCGGCGGTGACCTCGGAGATGGCTTCGTTGATCTCGTCAAGATGCCATGTTCGGGTGATGAGCTCCTGCAGCTTGAGGGAACCAGATCGGTGGTGCCCGATCAGACGTGGAATGTCGTCAGAAATTGTGGACTGGCCCATCTTGGTGCCGATGATCCGCTGATTGGCTGCGGCAAGCGTCACGGGGTCGATAGTGGCGGTCACGCCGCGGGCGGGCATGCCAACAATGACCACTGCGCCATTGGGGGCGAGCAGGGTGGGGGCCTGTTCGATGGGTCCTTGCGCCCCAACGGTGACGAGGACGTGATCGGCCATGGCCCCGTTGGTCACACGTTTGACCTCGTCGCGTAGATCAGTAGTTCCGCTGTTGATTGTGTGCGTCGCTCCGAACGTTTCGGCAGCGGCGAGTTTGTCGTCTGACAGATCAACGGCGATGATCGCTGAGGCACCAGCGAGTTTTGCACCTTGTACCGCGTTCAAGCCGACGCCGCCGGTGCCGATCACTACCACGACGTCGCCTGAGCTGATGTCGGTTGCGTTGAGTGCGGCGCCCACGCCGGTAATGACCCCGCAGGCGAGCAGCGATGCTGCTGCCATATCGAGATCCTTGTCGATGATCACGATCTGCGAGCGGTCGATGTTGGCTCGCTCAGCAAAGCACGCCGTGCCAAGGCCATGTCCTACCGGCGTTCCGCTGGCGTCGGTTAGCGGCGTCGGGCGTGTTTCGAGCGTGCCGACACAGGCCACCGACGCACCTTTGGCGCAGTTTGCACATGTGCCGCATGATCGGATGAGCGTGGCAACAACGTGATCGCCTGGCTCCACGTCGGTCACGCCATCGCCAACAGCTTCGACCACGCCGGCGGCTTCGTGACCCCAGACTGCCGGAAGCTTGCCGCCCCAGGCCCCCTCGAAGAAGTGGATGTCGCTGTGACAGATCGCCGAAGCAACAACTCGAAGCTGAACTTCGCCTGGTCGAGGGTCAGCAAGGTCAAGCGTTTCAATGGTGAGCGGAGCGCCGAACTCTCGACATACCGCTGCTTGTATCGATGTAGTCACCGGGCGAGGTTAATCGTTGGACGCGCCCGGAGCCGAACAGGCCCAGCTTGCTAGGGGTTCGCCCGAATCGAGACGGTGACCGGCTTGGGAAGCTGGTCGATTGGCAGGTGGCATGTAATCTCGTGGCGAGGTCCAACCAAGATGTCTGGCGGTTCGATGGTGTCGCAGGTACCTGGGATGGAGTACCGGCACCGGGTATGGAACACACAACCTGGTGGAGGATCCGCAGGGCTCGGGATGTCGCCTGCGAGAGGAATGCGCTCTGAGGCTGTTCCATCGACATTGGGGACCGCTGAAAGTAGCGCCTCGGTGTAAGGGTGCACCGGTCCGTTGAAAATGTCTTCGGTGAAGCCTTTCTCCATGATCCGGCCGACATACATCACCGCGATGCGGTCGGCGAGATACCGGACTACCCCGATGTCGTGAGTTATGAACAGGTAGCTGGTGCGCTCATCATGTTGCACGTTTGCGAGCAAGTTCAAAATCGCAGCCTGAACCGACACGTCGAGCGCTGACGTTGGTTCGTCGCAGACGACCACACGTGGATCTCCGGCAAACGCTCGTGCGATTGCCACGCGTTGTTTGAGACCGCCAGACAGTTGACGGGGCCGCATGTCGAGGTGGTGAGGCGACAAGCGCATCGCCTCGGCGATTTCTTCTACCCGGTCGTTTGCTTCAGCGCCCTTGAGCGGCGTCAGGCTAGTAACGGTTCGAAGAAGAATCCGCCGAACGGTCCAAGCGCGATTCAGTGCTGAGTCAGGGTTCTGGAAGACCATCTGGATCGCACGAATCGAGGCATCGCGCCGGTCGGTAGCCTTGCCCTTCATCGGGGTGCCGTCGAGCGTGATTTGGCTTCCGTCGTCGGCGCCGTACACACCGAGCATGGTCTTCGCGAGCGTCGACTTACCCGAGCCTGATTCGCCGACCAGACCCAGGGTTTCGCCTTCGGCAAAACCGAGATCTACCGAAACGAGCGCAGGAATGTCATTGCCGCGTTGACGGAAGGTTTTCGAAACCTGTTCGAGCTCAACGATATTGCTGTCGCCGACCTTGTAGTCCGGAACAACAGCGTCGGGTTCCTCGATCGAGCTGACTTGGTCACTGTGATGGCAACGGGTCCATCGGCCATCGCCAAGTGCAACGACAGGAGGCTTGTCGGTCCGACAGATATCAGTAGCGAGAGGACAACGGCTGACATAGACGCAGGTCGGAAGCTCGGTTCCGATCGAAGGCATATTGCCTGGGATCGTGGCCAGGGCACGATCGGTCTTGCGCAGTCCCAGTCGGGGGATTGCGTTCATCAAACCAATCGTGTACGGATGGCTCGGTGCCTCGAACAGCTCATCGCTCGACGCTTCTTCAACCATCTTGCCTGCGTACATCACGCCAACGCGGTCGCACATGGTGCGAATCACACCGAGGTTGTGGGCGATCAACAGCACCGCTGCCTGGGTCTCCTCGCGGAGCTCGCGCACCAGATCGAGCACTTCAGCCTCGACGGTGGCATCGAGGCCAGTGGTTGGTTCGTCGAGCACGAGCAACTGTGGATCGCCAGCAAGACCCATCGCGATGACGACACGCTGGAGCATGCCGCCCGATAGCTGGTACGGATAGCGGTCCATCACGCTCTTGGGATCCGCGATCTTTACCCGCTCGAGCGACGCAAGGGCGCGGTCTTCGGCTTCGCCCTTGTCGAAGCCCAGGATCTGGAAACACTCGGCGACCTGTCGACCGATCCGCAGTGTCGGGTTCATTGCCTGGACTGGATCTTGATACACCATGGCGGCGTGGTTGGCGCGAAATTGCTGGAGCTGCTTGGTCGACATCTCAGTAATGTTTTGTCCGCCGGCGAGAACCCGTCCGCCGGTGATCTCACCATTGCTTGGCAGATACCGGAGCGCGGCGTAGGCCGTGGTCGACTTACCGCAACCGGATTCGCCGACTAGCCCAAACGCTTCACCCGGGCGGACTTGGAAGGTAACACCGCGCAGAACCGCCCGGGGCGTGCCGCGAACGGTGTAGGCCAGCCGAAGGTCGTCGACAGCGAGTGCGGCTGTCATGGGATCGCCACGATCGAGTTGGGCGTCGGAACTGGCGGTGGCGGTCATGACGAGTACACCTTGTCGACGGAGTCAGCAATGAGGTTGATCGCGATCACCAGCGAGGCAATCGCAAGCGCAGGGAAGACTGATGGCCACCATTGGCCGGCTTGAATCAGGTTGTACGACTCGGAAATGTCTTTGCCCCAGTCGGCGACGGTGGCGTCACCGGCGCTGAATCCGAGGAAGGCGAGCGTGGCCACGGTGAAGATCGCGTAGCCGACTCGGACGGTGAACTCGACGACGAGAATGTTTGAGATGTTGGGAAAGATCTCTCGCAACATGATGAACAGGCTCGGTTCACCGCGGAGCTTGGCCGACGTTACGTAATCGAGTTGGGCCTCGGCGAGCACCGCGGCACGCACCGTGCGAGCAACGACCGGCGTGAACAATCCGGCGATAGTCAAGATCAGCACAAGCCGCGAGTCTCCGAATACCGCAACAACCATGAGCGCCAGCAAAATGACCGGCAACGACAGGACAGCTTCGAGCACCCGGCTGAGAATTTCGTCGACCCAGCCGCGGTAGTAGCCCATGATCAGTCCGAGCACCGCCCCAGCGAGAACGGCAAGAAGCGCGGCAAGCGGCGAGTTGATCAACACGTTGTCGGCGCCGTAGATCACTCGGGAAAAGACGTCACGGCCGATGCTGTCGGTGCCGAACCAGGCCTCGGCCTGCGGGCCCTGGCGTGGGATGCTGGCTCCGTCGCTGGTTCGAACGAAATCGTTCTCTTTCCATTTGGTGAACACGCCGGGAACGATCGCGCACGCCAGCCAGAACAACGCGATGACCAAGCCGATCAGGAAAGACGGAGTGGTGAATAGTTCACGCCGCTGTTCGTTCTTGATCGAGTTGCGGTCGGTAGCGGGAATGACAGATTCGAGCGGCAGTGCGCCATTGGCAGCCGGGTCGAGGTTGGTGTCGTCGATCGACATGTCAGTCATCTCCTAGGTCGAGTCGTGCTCGCGGATTCATCCAGGCGATGATCAGGTCAGAAGCCAATGTCGAGAGCATGAAGATGATGGCGACACTGAGAACGGCAGCTTGTAGCAGCGGGAAGTCCGGTGCGTTGACTGCACGAAAGATCAAACCTCCGAGACCGGGATAGTTGAACACGACTTCGAGGCCGACAAGCCCACCGAAGAGATAGCCCATCTGCGTACCGGTGACGGCCACAGTCGGCTGCAGCGCGTTTCGCAGCACGTGTTTGCGGATCACTTTGGACGAAGACAGGCCCTTCATATACGCGGTGCGGGTGTAGTCGGCTTCGAAGGCACCGATTGCTCCAGCCCGGGTGATTCGAGCGATGTAGCCGAAGTACACGAACAAGATGGCGAGTGCTGGCAACAAGATGAACTTCATCTCGGTAAAGAAGCCTGCGTCGTCGGGGGCGTTCGACAGCGCCGGAAGCCAACCGAGTTTGACACCGATCAAGAATTGCAGCAGCACGCCAGAGACGAAGTCCGGGATCGATGCGCTGGCTAGGCCGAACGAAACGATCGAACGGTCGGTGAAGGAGTCTTTTCTGCGGGCGGCGATGATGCCGCCAAAGATCGAGATCGGCAGCACCAGCAGCAGCGACAGCAACACGAGTTTGGCGGAGTTCCAAAGCGCCGGGCGGATCAGGTCGAGGACTCTGACCCCGGGCTGGGAGAACGACTCGCCAAAGTCCAATGTCACGACATCTTTGACCAGGCGGCCGAATTGGGTCGGCAGCGGATCATCAAGTCCGAGATTCTCGGTGAGTTGGGCCACTCGTTCTTCAGAAGCGAATGGTCCCGCGAGCTGGCGGGCAGGTTCAGAAGGGAAGACTCTGGTAAGCGCAAAGACGATCAGCAAGATCAGGAAGAGGGTTATCAGCGAAAGTGCT
>CALDYC010000075.1 GCA_937941245.1 uncultured Acidimicrobiales bacterium
GACCGCGAACAGATCCAGCGCGACATGGCTGACGTCGCCGCCCGCGAGACCCTGCTTGCCGAGGAAATCACACGAGTCGAACAAGCCGAGAACGAGCTCGCCGCAGCCCGGACCTCGTTCGCAGAAACCTGGACGGATAACCAGCCGAGTCCCGCGGACGATGCCGCGAAGGTGCGTGGTGAGCTTCAAGCTCATCAGCGCAACCAGCAGGTACTCGAAGCCGAACGCAGCCGGTTGGCCGCCAAAAGCGAAGAACGTCGCACCGAGGCAAGCGCCGCTGGCGGCGATGCCGAAGGCGCCCGCGAGCACATGGCCCGAATCGAGACCCGCGAAGCCACATTGGTCGGGCAACTCGACGAAGCCGAAACGGCTCGCCTTGCGGTCCAAGGGGCCCATGATGACATCGTTCGCCGACTCGATGGAGCTCGCGAGAGCCGCGCAACCTGGCAGGCGCGTGTCGAAGCTCTCACCATGGCGCTTGATGAGGTCCGAGTCCGGTCCGGGGCTGAGACGCTCGTAGAGATCGACGGCGTGCTGGGCCCTCTGCTCGATCTGGTCGAAATTGCCGATGGTTACGACGCCGCGCTCGCCGCTGCGCTCGGACCGGCGGTACATGGCGTCGTGGTTGACGGGCTGGCATCGGCCGGCGACGCTGCCGCAGCACTCATGGCCGCGGATACCCGAGGCGTGCTATTGCCGCTTCCGTCCGAGACGGCCGCCCCCCGTGCGGGCTCGTCCTTGCGGGACCATGTGCGCGGACGCAGTGACGACATTGACCGTCTGCTCGACGCACACATCGGCCCTGTCCTGGTAACCGCGGATCTGACCGATGCCATCGAGATGGCCATTGCTGACACGAGTGCCCGAATCGTCACCACCGATGGCGCATCGTTCGGACCGGACGGCTGGCGCGTTGGGGCTGAACGCCTCGCAGCTACTGGAGCGGCGCTCGAAGAAGCCGCAACCGAGGCGGCGACCGCCGCCGAACTCGTTGACGGTCTCGCCGCTGAGCTGAACCGATCGACCGAAGAACTTGCCGAGGCAACCAAGGTCACAGCGACGCTGCAGGCCGAACTCAACCTGGTTGACGACGACATGGTGGCGACTTCGGAGCGCCTTGCGGCGATTCATCGTCGCAGCCAGCAGGCAGAAACTGAACTGCAGTCGATTGCTGCGCGCTTGGACGAAATCGATACACGCCAGACCGTCGACACCGATCGCGTGAACACTCTCACGGCCCAGCTGCGCGACCTCGAGGCCGACGAACAAACGCAGGTCGAACAGCTGCAGCTGATGAAGACCGACCAAGGTCGCATCGACGAGCAGGCAAGCCTGGTGCGGGGCATGCGCACCGACGCCGATGTTCGCACCAAAGCAATCGCCCAACGAAGGTCCTTCCTCGCAGAACGTCTGTCAGATGTCGACGAGCGGATCGGTCGCCACAGCGCCGAGTCGCGAGAGGCTCCCGAAGCGCGCTTAGCCATCGCCAACGATATGCGGGTCCGTCTGGCGACCCGCTCAGCCCAGGTCGACACCTGGGTCGAATCGCTGCGCACTCAACGACAACGCCAGACGAACCACGTCCGATCGATTACCGACACGTTGCATGCCGCTCGCACCTCGCGGGGCAACACCGATCGCGAACTCCGGTCTCTGAACGAACGCCAGGCCAAGCGCGATATCAGCGAAGCTGAAATCACGATCCGGCTCGAATCGGCAACAGAAATGCTCCGCCGGGATCTTGATGTCGAGGTCGGCGCGGCGATCCGAACCGAAGCAACCCCTCTGCCTGAGGGCATGAGCCCGGCCGACCGGGTCAGTGAACTTGAGCGCGAGCTTCGGATCATGGGGCCGATCAACCCGTTGGCACTCGAGGAGTTCGACGCGCTTTCCGAACGCCACGAGTTCTTGCAGGGCCAGCTCGACGATGTCAAAGGTTCCCGCCGAGAGTTGGCGAAGGTCATCACCGCAATCGATGCAGAAATCGTCAACGTGTTCAGTTCGGCCTTTGCCGACGTCGCCACCAACTTCACCGATCTCTTCAGCACCTTGTTCCCGGGGGGCAACGGCAAGCTGATGTTGACCACGCCAAATGAACTGCTGGGAACCGGCATCGAAGTTGAGGCCCGACCATCGGGTAAGAACGTGCGCAAACTCTCGTTGCTCAGCGGCGGTGAGCGGTCGCTGACGGCGTTGGCTTTCTTGTTCGCAGTGTTCCGGAGCCGCCCATCACCGTTCTATGTGATGGACGAAGTCGAGGCCGCGCTTGACGATGTGAACCTGCATCGCTTCCTCGGTCTGGTCGGCGAGTTCCGTGACGAAGCGCAGCTGATCATCGTCAGCCACCAGAAGCGCACAATGGAAGCTGCAGACTGCCTCTACGGCGTGACGATGAAGGCTGGCGGAAGCTCGCGAGTCGTCAGCGAACGCCCGGGAGCAGACATGAGTATGTATGTCGACTCGGCGCCGGCGACTGAACCGGCAGAGCCTGCGTCTGCCTGAACGTCGCGTGCGTGCAGCAGTGCGCCGCAGTTTGTTGAGCTAGATCAGGCGAGATCCAAAAACCAGCGAAAGCCCGGCAGACAATACGATGGCAAGCATCGCCCGTCCGGTAAACCACGACCCGACCAGCACACGCTGTTCCTCGGTTGCAACGGCGCTTCCGATGTCGGAGTAGATCGCTGCTAGCTCATCAGCGGTAGCGGCTTCGAAGAACTCGCCGCCGGTCCCATCGGCAATTGCTTCGAGCGCGACCTCATTGACCGGTACCGGGATCGGACGTGATTCTTCTGGAAGTTCAATCACGCCGCTGTCGGTGCCGAAGGCAATGGTCGACACGGTGATGCCCGCGAGTCGAGCAGCCTCGATGGCTGCCTCGTCAGGTCGGCCCACCTTGGTCTCGCCGTCGCTCATCAACACGATTCGGGCCGGCGGAGCCTCGCCTTCAAACTCGACCACAAACGACTGAAGCGTGTCGAGACTCGCAAAGATCGCTTCGCCAATGGCGGTCGCTTCGCCAAGTTCCAGATCGAGGATCGCTGACCGCACCGCGGCCCGGTTGGTTGTTGGCGGCACGCGAACTGTGGCGATGCCGTTGAAGCTGACCAGTCCGACGTTGATCTGATCGGGCACATCGTCGAGGAATGCCGTCGCGGCCTGTTTGGCTCCGTCAATGCGACTGGGTGAGACGTCCTCGGCCAGCATGGAAAGCGATGTATCAATCGCGAGCAAGATCGTTGCCCGCTCGCTCGGAACATCGCTGACTGCAGCGGGTTCGGCGTACGCGAGAACCATGCCGCATAGGCCAAGTAGCAGCAGCGGAACCGGCAGATGGCGGCGCCATGCGATCCGTTGCGGGGCGACCTTGTCGAGCAGTGCGACGTTCGTGAATCGAACCGCGGCGCGGCGTCGAACCAGGTTCATCACGATGTAGGCGATAGCCATGGCGGCGACGACTAGCAGCCACCACAGACGTCCCGAACGGAGGAACTCGATGTTGGTTGGAATCGAGAACTTCGATGACCACAGGCCAGTTTCTTCACTTGTCATGATGCTCCACCCGCCATTGAGGTACCCGCCATTGAGGTACCGGCCATTGAGGTGCCGGCCATTGACTTGCGAGTCGCGATGAACTCGACGACGTCTAGCAACCAGTCCCGGTCGGTCGACAACTGCAGGTGAGACGCACCTGCCCGTCGAATCGCGGCAGCGTTCGCTTCGCGTTGCTCTGCTGCGGCGTCGGCATATGTCTGACGCACGCGAGCGCTCTGCGTATTGATGTCGCGCGTTCTGCCAGTCTCGGGGTCGACTACCCGAAGCGTGCCAACGTTTGGCAGCTCCATTTCGCGAGGATCAACGACCTCGATCGCAACCACCTCGTGCTTCGCTCCGACCAGCGCGAGTTCGTCGGCCCATGGTGACGAGTCGAGGAAATCACTGATGACGACGCGAAGCCCTTTGCGCCGATGCGGACCACGCAGCCGCTCGATCCCGGCGGAAAGTGGGAGGTCTGACTTGTCGGCCCGTTCAGCGCTCAGCACCTTCTCGACAATGAATCTGATGTGGTCGCGACCCTGGCGTGCGGGAATGCTCTCAACGGCGTCGGCGCCAATGAGTTCAGCACCAAAACGATTGCCGGTCCGGGCAGTCAAGAAGCCCACCGCAGCGGTGGCCGCCGCGGCGAGGTCGCGCTTCTCAGCATCGGCGGTGCCGAAGTCCAGGCTCGGCGACAAATCAACTGCAACCGTTGTTTCGAGCTCGCGGTCGGCAATGGTTTGGCGGATGTAGGGCTCGCTCATGCGAGCGGTGACGTTCCAGTCAATCCGGCGAACGTCGTCTCCGGGGGCGTAGCGACGGGTCTCGCCCGGCTCCGAGCCATGACCGGCAACGAGCCCGCGATGGTTGCCTTGCAGGAGCCCATCGAGACGCATGTTCACGTCAAGCTCAAGGCGACGCAGCACCGAACTGACCGCTGCCTGGCGGTCAGAATACGGATGTTCAATCGATGGAACCTCGCGGCGACGACCAAACATCGAGCTCAGACTGCCGAGCCGTTGCCGTAGGTCGCCTCTTGGGAAGGTGCAACGAGTGGTGCCGGGACCGTCGCAAGAATGCCAGCCACGACATGGTCAGCATTGATGCCGCGGGCGACTGCCTCGTAGGAAAGCACCAGACGATGGCGCATGACTTCGGGGGCGACGTCGAAGACATCTTGTGGAAGCGCGTAGGTGCGATTTCGGATCACCGCAAGGGCACGCGCAGCGCGGACAAGGCCGAGGCTCGCTCGTGGGCTCGCTCCGTAGGAGATCATCGGCGCAAGCTCACCGAGGCCATACGCCGCGGGGTCGCGGGTTGCCAGAGTCAAGCTGACCGCATAGTCAACCACGTTGCGGTCGACGTAGACCTCGTCGACTTGAGCCTGCAGCGCTATCAACTCGTCGATCGTCATAATCGGATCAGCGGTTGGCGGGCGAACACCCATTCGCTGCACGATTTCGACCTCTTCAGCAGGTGTGGGGTAGTCGATGACAATCTTCATCAGGAAACGGTCCTGCTGCGCCTCGGGCAGCGGGTACACGCCCTCGGACTCGATCGGGTTTTGCGTTGCCAGCACCAGGAACGGGCGGGGGAGAGGGAATGTTTGCCCGCCGATGCTGATCTGGCGTTCTGCCATTGCTTCGAGCAGCGCGGACTGGACCTTGGCAGGCGCTCGGTTAATTTCGTCGGCGAGCAC
>CALDYC010000076.1 GCA_937941245.1 uncultured Acidimicrobiales bacterium
GCATCGTCGAGCTTCAAACCCAGCTCAACAGCTTCGTTGACATCTACAACAACCAGCGGCCACATCGCAGCCTCGGCCGAACCACACCCGACGTCGCCTACAACCGACTACCCAAAGCCACACCCGCCGGATCAGATGCCGGCACCCACTACCGGATCCGGCGAGACATCGTTGGTGAAGCCGGCAAAGTCACCCTCCGCACAACGGCAAACTCCACCACATCGGCATCGGACGACCCCACAAACACACCTGCGTCATCCTCATCATCGAAGACCTCGACATCCGAATCATCAACCACCAAACCGGCGAACTCCTCAGACACCTCACCCTCGACCCCACCCGCAACTACCAACCCCAAAACGTGAACAAGGCCTGACCCCGGGGGTTCAGACCTTGCCGATGTCTCGCGACATCATATTGGTGTCGGAGGGGGGAGAGTTCCACGGCATATGGGGAGAAATCCCTTGGTGAAGCCTTTTGATGGTCATTCGGTCTCCTTCAACCTTGATTGCGGAGCGCCGCTGTCGGCGCCTACTGCTCGCTTAGCCCCACGACTTCATCGAATGCCGACGGGCAATAGGTTGCTGCAATCGCGGCGTTGACGTCGACGAAGTCTTCGAGGGATATCTCGGTCCGAAAATCAAAGGGCATCGCGTCATAACCGTCGACAAGCGCGGCTATGAGCTGCTCTGGGCTCTCGGTCTCTGGCAGCATTACAGTGCAGATGCCTTCGGCGATTAGGTCAGTCGTGCTCTGCCCCCAATCACGAATGATCAGAGCAGCTCTTGATGAATCTGCGCTCTGAGCGGTGGCGATAGCCTGCAGATAGGACGGGGCTGGAGACTCGGCGGCTTGAGCGCTGGTTGACTCTGATCCCGTCGCTGCTTCGCCTGCCGAAACTCCTGTCTCTGATGGCCTTTCATCGTCGATCGGATCGCAGCGGTGTGCCACGGCACCCGCAAAGACCCAGCCGTCTAGCGGCCGGTCAAGGAGATACCAGTTGGCCGACACATCGATCGGCGAAACTGCCGTTGTCTGGCTTAGTCGAACCGGCTCCCCTGCCGTTTTCCTGAGGGGGAAAAGAGTGCTGGGACCGGTCCTTAGATTGAGCGATTCAACTTCAACGTAGAAGCCACACGGTGGGCTGGTGTCAGCGAGGTACTGAGGGCCGACCCAGCCGGTGTGTCCATCGTCGGTTTCGATCCTACGCCAAGTCAACCCATCAACTGCGACTACGTCGGAGGTGACCGATACTGATTCCGTTGGGTCCAGTTGGGCAATCACGCTCGCGCTAATAGTCGGTGCCGACCGAACGCGGAGAGCGGAAGTTACAAGGGGATAGACAGCGTCAGCCAAGATCGGTCGATCGGCTGTCACAGCGACTAAGCCCGTCGATGCCGGTCCAGCGTCATGCAGAGCCGTCGAGATTAGCGATCTCGCCGCGCCGATGGACTCTTTCGCTCGCTCCGAGTCAGCGATAAGTGTTGAACCGTTAGTAGCTGTGCATGCGACGCCTAGCTGTTCCCAGGCGTCCACTGCTACTTGAAGCGTTAACCGTAATTGTAGATCTGCCTCGCTTGTGTCGAAGGACGGGGGAGACGCAGCAACGGGCGTGTCAAGCGCCGACAGGTCGCACCGTCCGTCGGGCAACACGACCTCGCCGACCCGCTGATTTGCGCCGTCGAGCCAGACCACCGCAGTCAATCCATTAGACGACGCCGCCCACTCCGCGGTCCCGACGGTGGCTATAGGTTCGGTGGTGGCGGTTGGCGGCCCGGAATCCACCAGCGGCTCAGTCGGTGTCGCCCATCTGTCAACTTGTGTCGATACCTCAGTCTCGGTTGATCCAGATGGCTGAAGCATCGTGGTTGCTGCTGCCACACCAGCACCGGCAAAGATGAGCAGAACCGCAGCGGACGTCTTGGCCGCAGTGGATGATAGAGGGCGTAGGCCCCGAGGCTTCAGATCCGCATCGGCCACCGTTGCGTTCAAGTCGGTCGAACCGCAAAAGCTGCAATAGGAATGTCCGGCCCTATCGGCTCCGCATGATGCGCACCTTGGATTCACTAACAATACCTATCTTAAGCGACAGCGATGCAGCCCCTCAGTTTCGGCCTGCGGTTAGACGCTATCCCCGGGTGCGCGAGCCGGTGGTTGCCTGCCAGGCTGCCGTTGTCCGCATGTAGAGACAATTAGAGCTGTCGGTGTAGCTTGCGGAGAGCAGAGATCAGGGAGATCAACTAGTGGTTGCTGGGATGACTATTACGCTCGTAGTTCTTGCGGCGTTGACATTGGTCTATTTCTTGCAGCGCACCGAGCCGACTGGCACCAATCTGATGATCGACTGCCCTGAGTGCCAGTTCGCGCCGATACAGACTGCTCGCAGGCTGTGGGTAGTGCGCAGTTTCATCCTGTCGACGCGGTACGGCGACTACACGGCTGTCGGGTGCATCGAATGCGTCACCAAGGTCGCTCGGAGGGAGCTGTTCGCTGACCTGGCCCTCGGCTGGTGGTCAGCACCCGGCTTGCTGTTGACCCCCTATGCACTTCTTCGAACTGCTCCGGCGTGCATTCGCCGAGAAAACCGGCGCGAATTGGAGAAGGTGTTACAAGCCGCGTTCCAAGTGTCGGTCGATGATCTGAATGTCGGAGCCGACGGTCTATCTAACTCGTTTCGTTTGATGTTGCGAACTGTTGCTGCAGCGATCGGAAAGGTGGCCGCTGTTGACGGGCGAAGCGGTGATGAATGGAGCGCAGCAATAGCCGCTTTGCGCGATCTATCGGACGGAAAACTTGGTCTGCCTGAAGCTGAGGCGCTTCTGGACCAAAATTGGAATCGAAGAATAGACCCGTCCGAGCTCGACAGGGAACAACGACTAGTAATCCTTCACATCGCGGTAGCGGTCGCAGACGCAGACGATGCTGTCAGCCCTGACGAAATGCTGGCGCTCCGAAGGGTCTCAATGGCTCTTGGGTTCGACGCAAGGCTCGTCGATTCGCTTCTGGTCGCTTCAGAGGTGAACGGCTCTGGTGAAGATGCCGAAAGGCGTGACGCAGAAAATCGGCTGGGTGTCGAGCCCAATGCGACGATCGGCGAGGTGCGCTCAGCCTGGAAGCGGCTGGCATTCGCCAACCACCCAGATCGCGCGACGCCTGAGGATCGCGCAGCTGCACATCAGAAGATGGTGGAGATCAACGACGCCTATGAGGTGTTGCTCGGGTCGAGCCGATAGGCACAACGCACTGTTCACGTCCGCAATGCCCCGTCGCCCTATGCCGTGACGAGGAGTTCGAATGACGGGGCCTCGGCCCGCTAGCAGTCGGCATAAGTTGATCCGACAACTACTGACGCAATCCGTTCCGATGACGAGACATCGGCGGCTGCATGTCGGTTGCTGTCCGACTCGAAGCTCCCTTGTATCGGTTGATTGCCATCTGCCTGGTCGTGGCTCGACCATCCAACGCCCCAGACTGACTCAACCAGCACGGCTGAAGGAAATCGGTTCTGGACATCCGCCCACGTATCGCCCGGTGAGAGCCCCGCCACGCTCCAATCGGCCGAAAGGAAGTCGACACTGATTAGCGTCAACGTGGCATCTTCGATGGTTCCGGGTCCAAAGGGCTGTTCTGGGTGCGCCACTGCCCTAAGCCCAGGCCACAAGCCACGCCACTCAATGGCAGAACGGCTATCGCCGCACACTCGCAGCGTTTCGATCGACTCGGGTGCACCGAGCGTCGCCCTCATCGCGCCCTCTGCCATCAAGATCGGCACTCCGAGAGCAACGCCAGGCCCCGACGAACTCGGTGCGAGCCCATGGATATCTGCCACCACCGGTCGATTTGGCCGGTCAACGAACTTACCAAATACGAAACCGTCAATTGTCTGGTCGAAACCAGGCTGAGAAGCAGTCACCCAGACCCAATCACCCCCGTCGTTTGCAGTCTGAAGCGAGCACGAGCCGCCTACGACCGAACCTACAATTTCTGCTGTGAGTGCCGGTCCCGAACGCAGGTTTAGCGTCTCGTGGGTCCCAACTCCTGTGGTGCAGAGGCGAATGGCACCGGCGCTGTCCCCCACATGAGGCCCACTGGGGTCGTCTGTCGGGTCTGACTCAAACGACTCCTCGCTCGACGTGGGAACTGTCTCTGGCACCAAGGGAGCGGCCAAATCGCGGACAAAAATCGAGGCGCCTGACGGGGGCAGGTAATGGTTGCTGCTAAACGCCTGATACAGCCCTTTCGACTCGGCAGCTAACTCCGCAGCAGCTGCTATAACGTCGAAGCCCTGTAGACCGAGCGCCAACTTGTGTAGAGCGGCAGATGCAGTCCGCGAGAGACCAAGGGACTCAGCAGCAATTTCGGCGCAACCGGCAAGAGCCGCAAAGCCGCTGCGGGCACGATCCGTCGCAGAGGTCGCGGTTCCCGCTTCGACCGCCGCAACTACACACTCGAACATGTTGAAAGCGGCAGCGGCTGGCAAACCCGTGCCGAGAAACGCTTTCACCAACGCGTCCCCTAGCAGCGAGTACGCATCCGTGCGCACACCGATCTTGATCTCGCGATTCGTCGTTGGCTGTTCGATTCGAAGTGTGAGATCTTCGGTCGCCAGAGCGATTACCTCGCCGGGAAGGGCGTTGTCCAACGCCGCAGCGACTCGGGCACCGACTATCGCACTCAAGTCGGTTGAACCCGTATCCGCGACCTGAAAAGGTTCGTTCAAAGTCAACCGAAGCGAGAAGCCTCTATTCACAGCTAGGCGAACTACGGCGGTAGGTCCATCTGAGTCGACACACCCGAGAAGCACCGCATTTCGTTCGTCGTTGAACAGCACACTGCGTACCCACGAAGGAGGGTCTCCAAAGCACTCCGGCTCGCTTGCTCGGTTGTCGAACAACTTGTCTTGCGTCTGATAGTTGACCCAGCTCCCCGCGTCTGCCAACACATCGAAAAGGCTCAATTCCGAGACGTCGGCCACGACCGAATGCTGGTCGGCGACGTACCGTGTGCCTGGCTCAGGGACCCAAACCTCTTCCGATGCGTAGTAGTGCACGATGACTGCGGCGTCGCCGTCGACATTGTCAGCGAGGGGTATCTCTATCTGGACCGTGCCGTCCCAGTTCGTATCGAGATGGAAGTCGACTGGACCTGATAACGCGCTTACGCGTGTTGCATCCGCGAATGGAGTTGCATCACGCGGCTCGACCACGACTCTCGCCCGTGATTCTGATCCTTGGTCAGGGGTGAAACTGAGTCGAGCCTGTCCGTGGCGAACCGTAAGGCGATCCGGCACCTCAGAACTAGAAGCGTCACCTCCGTCCGCGCACGAAGCAAGAACGAGGACAGAGACTAAGAGAACGGAGACGAAATGTTTGAGTCTCATTTAGTCCTCCAGGTGTGACTGTTTAGCTTGGTGCTTTCTATCCGCACGGGAATTGGTCCATGAGAGAACTCAGCTCTGCACCATCAGTTGCATCGACGGTCGACAGGTTGCTGGAGCCCCAACGGCGCCCGAGCGAACTCATATAGGACAGGGTTGACTGGTCTTTGGTCGTAGACGGTTCGAGGAGGTGCGAAAAGTCGGTATCGGCGGCGATCCAAAGGTAGTCGCGCACGCACGTAGGCACCCGCAATTCCTGCCCAGTGCGCAAGTCGATGTGGAAGTACGTGGGCGAATCGGAAGATGCGCAAATGCCGGTGGCAGCATGCGTTTCCCGAATTGGGTCGCCGTGGATATAGCCACCGAAAGCTAGGTACTCCCCTGGTCTGCAGAATCCCATTTGATCCGATGAGGTGCGGTTCGAGACCTCTTGCAAAAACTCCATTGCGGCCCAACCTGTTGGCCCGTTCGGTATCGCCACGCGGCGCCAGTCTTGGTCGTCTGCGCGCCTGACTTCGCTGAACGCGAGCAGATGCTGGCCGTCTGATAGTTGCGTGATGATGTCGCCTCCCGGCGCCATCTCGTCGGTGAGGCCAGCCGCCAAACCGATTCCTTCGGTTAAGCGAAGATTCAAACTGCCGTCTTCGATATCGGGCTTGACCCAACCAACCCACGTTTCGCAGTCACGACATGGGCCCGCCGGGTACGGCGCCTCTATCCCGAATCCAGAGCTGAAGCACGTACCGCTGACCACAGCGCACGTCGTCACTTGGCCTTCTACACCGATCCGTGTGTATGGGCCTTGTAGCTCCGCGAAAGCCGCGGATTCGGTGTCCAGGAACGCTGGCGTGCGTCGCTGCTGCTGCGCCGGTGCTGACATATCTGGCTCGTCGTCCGATGTAGACGAGGTCGTGCGGGAAGCTTCGGACTCGGCGGCGAGCGGGGCCGCAGAGGGGCTAGTCGCAGCGGCAGCGGAGTCTGGGGTCGGCGCTGTCGCCGATTCTTTAGGGACGTTGGAACGCTCTGCGAGCAGCTCGTTCACGTCGTCAGATATGCCGGTACTCGAGGCTTCCGGCCGGGAGGTATCTGTGACGTCGGCGGGGCTACCGCAGCCGACAAGCGCCGAGTACACGGCAAGCAGAACGGGGATGGTCCGGCGCATCATCGGGGAAGTTAGCAGAATCAGCGTTGGGTGTTGTCCGTGAAACCCGGCAACGAATCGGCTTCATACTTGTCTGCGTGCGGGGCTTCAAGACAGACGCAGCCCAGCTGCGCCAACCTGTGCGATCCTGCTGGGCGCAGCTAACAGGCGTAGGCTGCCCGGGTGAAAGAGGTGCTGTACGTCGCAGCTGCAGTAGCGACGCTTCTAATGTTTGCAGGAGCAATATGGCAAGGGCTGAAGCAAAGCCGAAGCGGGGAGCCGGACCCTCTCCCGACAGCGAGCCAGCGTTCTCAATTTTCGATACTCGTCGTTGATGACAAGAAGTTCGAACACGTCGACCGGCTTAGGCGGGATGGTTTCGATATCACCTTCCGCAACGACTTGGACCAGTTTATAGATATCGATGATTTCCAGTTCGACCTCATTCTCATGGATCTTCACGGCGTCGGCCTCAAGCTCTCCGATGACGGGGGGCGTGGCGTCATTAGACATATCAAGAAGATCTCACCGACACAATTAGTTCTTGCTTATACGGCTCACCAGGGCAGTCCCTCAAAGTTTGAGGGCGTGTTCAAGGATGCTGACGAGGTGCTGGACAAAGGTGCTAGCTATCTGTCGTTCAAAACGTCTATCGAAGAGAACCTTGAACGGCTGCGCTCACCTGAACACTTCATGGATCGAGCTCTGGCCGATATCTCCATCTCCGTCGCTGCCCGCGAGCGGTTGCGCAGCGTCTTCTGCGAGGCCCTCAACAGCGAGACGCTCGACGCCGGTGTTCTCGAAGAACTGGGAGAACTGAAGGTGGAACATCGCGAACTTGTGAAACGAGCGCTGCACCATGCGGTGGTCGTGGGAAAGCGCCTAAGGAGTGGAAGCTAGTGGACCTCTTTCCGATGCCGATCCTCGGTCCATCCGGAATAGCCGGAGGTTCCCTCATCCCAGTCCCCAGCGACTGCCTTCACTGCGACCGGTCGTGCACTGAGGTTCGGATCGATGAGATCCGATCGTGCAAATACGGCTACGCCGTCCACCGGGTGGACGATGACCACCTTCTAGTCGGCCTCGTCGTTCGAGGATTCAATCCAACCCCTGCAACAAAGAAGGTGGGACGGAATGCGTCAAACGACCAACGCGTTACGCGAAGCCAGGTCGACCGGGCCTGCGAGGCGCTTCAATCGCACCGCGCCAGCATCGAGGTTGCCACAGCGGCCAGGCACAACGAGGCACTCCGGACCGTCGGGAACGAAGCAAGCTGGGAAGACCTGCTAGGGCAGGTCAAGTCTGATCTAAATCAGGTCGCCGGGCAACTGCATGATTTCCGTTCGCTCGCTCTGCAGATTCGGCAGAATATCGAGTCACACCTGGACATTGAGAGCGAAGATCCGACGCACCTGCGCTCAATCCTTGAGGACACAGAACATCAGATTGTCGCGACATATTGGGCGTCGAGAGTCATGACATCGAAGCTCGATGGTGTCCGCCTCCTGGCTGACCAGTCGATCATGGCAGCGTCACCGACCGTGAGCTCAAGACTGCACGGACTCGTCCATAAGTACCGGCAGATCTATGAGCACGCTTGCCGGGACAAGGGCGTCAGCATTTGTCTGACCGGCGAGTCATGGGGCCAAACGAGCGGCCCAGCCCTTGCGTTGGAGCAGATTCCCCTCGTGTTGATCGACAACGCCTACAAGTATGCGCCGACTAATTCTTCAGTCACGTGCTCGCTGAATGAGACGAATGACGAGATTGAGTTCACAGTGACCTCGCTAGGTCCGAAGATCGAGCCGAACGAGGTCGGGCGAATCTTCCAACCGGGCTATCGCGCACGGGCAGCGCAGCGGCGCGAGACGGGCCTTGGGTTAGGCCTCGCCCTCCTCCGCCTGTGCTGCGAGACCCTCAATGCCGAGTGGGGTGTTACGCAAGATACGACTGAAGACAGCTCTGCGTCCTACGAAACGTGCTTTACCGTCACCTTTGACCGGTGTCGCTGACGTCTCCTCGGCGACGGCACACCCGCCGAGCAAGCTTGCCAAGTCAACGCCTGGTCAGCCGGAACAGCCGGAACAGCTGTCGGTGTCTTGACCTAGCAAAGAAACCTGTAACAGAAACAGCGCGCTGCAGCACCCCTGCCGCATCTAACGAAATTGGCTGATGCGCGTTGCCGCTGGGTTGGTCGCAACGGAGGCCTTGTTAGCCGCAGGGTGGTGCGGGAAGAGGTGGTCGTGCACGAACACTTTTTCGGTCCACACAAGTTTGGTGTAGCCAGCGGTAGTGGACAT
>CALDYC010000077.1 GCA_937941245.1 uncultured Acidimicrobiales bacterium
TCGTAGTACTGGCTGATCTCATCGCCTGAGTCATACCCCGTGTCGAAGCGAGTACCGAAACCTCCAGGAGCCTTGAGCGAAGTAATCGTGCCAGGGGCAGGCAGAAAGGCGCCTCCGGCTGGGTCCTCAGCATTGATCCGGACCTCGATCGCGTGGCCGTCGATGGTGACATCATCTTGGGTGAACCACAGCGCCTCGCCGCTAGCGACTCGGATCTGGGCTTCGACGAGGTCGATGCCGGTGACGAGTTCGGTGACCGGATGTTCGACCTGAAGTCGCGTGTTCATCTCGAGGTACCAGAACTCGCCGTCCTCGTAGAGAAACTCGATGGTGCCGGCGTTTACGTAATCGCAACCCTTGGCGACAATGACCGCTGCGTCGCCCATAGCGGTGAGGATCGACTGGTCGATACAGGGCGCCGGTGCTTCTTCAACCAGCTTTTGATGGCGACGCTGAGCCGAGCAATCGCGGGTGCCCAAGTGAACGCAGTTGCCATGGCTGTCTGCGAGTACCTGAACCTCGATGTGTCGAGGCTGGGATAGGTACCGCTCAAGGTAGAGCTCGCCCCGGCCGAAGTAGTTCTCGGCCTCACGGCGTGCGCTGGAAATTGCTGCGTCGATATCGTCGCCGTTGTTGACAACCTTCATGCCCCGTCCGCCGCCGCCGAAAGCGGCCTTGATCGCAACCGGCCAGCCGAACTCTGAGGCAAAATCAGCGACCTGGGTAGCGGAGTCGACCGGGTCTGTGTTTCCGGGGACACCCGCCACATTCACTCGTTCGGCCGCGGCCCGAGCGCTGAGCTTGTCGCCCATGATCTCAATGGCGTCGGGCCCGGGGCCGATGAACGCCACACCCATGTCGGTGACCGCGCGCGCGAAGTCAGCGTTCTCGCTAAAGAACCCGTACCCCGGATGCACCGCATCGGCGCCGGTCTCGGTGATGATCGCCAAGATCGCTTCGGTGTTGAGGTAGCTCTCTGCTGCGGTCTGTCCGCCAAGCGACCAGGCTTCGTCGGCAAGGCGGGTATGCAAAGCCTCTCGATCGAGATCGCTATAGACCGCGACGGTCTGTATCCCTAGGTCTCGGCAGGCTCGAATCACCCGGACGGCGATTTCTCCACGGTTGGCCACAAGAATTTTCTCAAACACAGCTTCTAGCCTGCCAGATGTGAGCGGCAGAACCCGAAGCGATGCTGAGAGATTTCTTAGAGCGGGTTTGATCGGTACCGGTTTCACCGACGTCCGCTGGGTCGACGAGGTCGAGTCGACCAACACAGACGTACGTCTTGGAACACAACCGGGAGCCGGTAGGAGCGTGCTTGTCGCCGACCATCAGACGCGAGGTCGCGGACGTCGCGGTAGATCCTGGACCGCCCCACCTGGGTCGGCTCTGCTGATGTCGGTGCTTCTGGCAGACCGAGTCGCTACCGATGCATTCTGGAGCGTCGCTGCATTGTCAGTCGCCTTGCAATCGGCACTACAGACACACGGTGTCGATGCGACTATCAAGTGGCCAAACGATGTACTTGTCGCGGATCGCAAACTGGCCGGTGTCCTCGCCGAGATGCACGGCGCCACGCTCGTCGTCGGCGTCGGGGTAAATGTCCATCGGCCGGCACATGGGTCGGCAGAACTCTCAGACATTGCCACGTGGGTCGACGACCACCTATCCGAAGCACCGAGTCGGCCCCGTTTGCGTGAGGAGCTTGCTGTCGCTGTGCTGAATGGCTTTGATCACTGGCTCGAGTGTGGCCACGACGAACTGGTCGAACGTTGGACGCTCGGTTGCTCAACACTTGGTCAACGGGTGCGGGTCGAACGTGGAACCGGTTCGGTCGTAGGCATTGCGGAAGGTGTCGACGGGACCGGAGCGCTGATTGTTGACGGCGCTGATGGCCGCGTTGTTCACCACGTCGGCGATGTTGTGCACCTGCGGCCTATCGCACCGTGAAACCGGATAGCGTTGTTGGCCATGGCTGACGACACTACGTGGTCCGAAAAGGGCCGTTCTGGCGGACGCGGCAAGCGCCCCGCAAAGGACACCCCTGACGGAAATCTCGACGATTCTGCGACCAGTTCGGTCGTGCGCCGCCCGTCCGGCGATGCTGGCGCGAAGAAGGTCGCTCGTGCGGCGGCCACGGCTGGCCAGCGCGACGTTTCGCTGCAGTCCCGGCTCGGTTTCCCCGCTCTCGTAGCGGCAATCTGCCTGGTCGGCATTGGCGTGGTGTTCTACGCCTGGAGCACGCGTGATGCCCTCGTGCGTCCAACCCAGAGCGACCACTTTCATGCGGTGTACGGCGTGTACGACTGCACCCTCGACACCGAAGACAAGTACGTGCCTCCGTTCCAATCCGCTCGGGACCAGACCGGCATCCACTCCCATGGCGACGGGTTGATTCACATTCATCCGTTCTTCGAGCTGTCATCTGGCTCGCGTGCGCAAATGACTCATTTCTTTGACGAGATGGGCGTCGACATGACGCCAGACGCCATCACGTTGGACAACGGACAGGTTCTCGAAGCTGGCACTGAGTGCGCCGACGGCAGTGGGCCAGCAGTGATCAAGGTGCTGCACTGGGACTTCGACTTTGAGGCGATGGCGGACGATCCACCTGCACCGACAGAGATCACCGAGAATTTCCGAGATATCAAGTTCGACAACGACCGTGAGGTCTACATCTTTGCGTTCGCGGCAGAAGGTACTGACGTTCCTCTTCCTCCAGCGCAGCGCTTTGATCAGCTGAACAACACGAGCCCGGCGATTGCGTGGGAACGCACCGACGACGCAGGCAACTTGGTGCCGAATGACACCGGCGTCACCGTGCAGGGCGAGACCGAAGATGGCGAGATCATCGAAGGTAGCGACACCCCCGATGAGGACATCACGGTTGATGAGGGCAGCGACGACGATGGCAGCGACGATGAGGGCAGCGACGACGTCGACGGCTGATGGTCAGCGGACGACAACGTCCGCAACCGCATGCTTTACACACAGACCAGCGGCTTTGACCGCTGGTCTGTTGCGTTTTGCTGTGCAGTGACGTTTTGCTGTGAGCCGGGTGTCTACAGACCCAGTTCGTCAATGAGCCGAGAGCTCGAGTCGGCCTTGTCGTTGCCACCCATATCGAACACCATCTCGATGCCGTGACGATCGCACACGGCTGTCTCCGGCACGACGACGCCGTCTTTGCGATCACCGCCATTGCCAAACACGATGCGGTGATTCGGGAATCGCTGGGCAATGTGCTCAATCGAAGCACACACGGTTGCATCGTCATCGACAGCAACCATTGCGTGATCCACCGCCCGCAACGCGTGCACAATGCGCAGGCGGTCGGCCTCATCGATCACGACCCGGCCCTTTTTGAGAACCTGCTGAGCGTTGTTGTTTACAATCACAAACAGCTCGTCGCCAGCGGCCTCGCCGCCCTCGACGAGATCGAGGTGCCCGACATGCAGCGGGCTGAAGTACCCGCTGATAATGACCAGTGTGGGTCGTTCGCTTGCTGATGCGTCACGTGTTGATGAGTCAGCAGTAGATGTCATGATGCTCCTTAACGGAAGAGGTCATCGGCGGGGTCCCGCACGATGTCTTCGACAACCGAGGAGCTTCCGAACCACTCATCGGGGCCGCCACGGATTATGCCGACCGGGCAGCCGGTTGTCTTTCCCATTGCCAGTTCCGCTGCGGCTGACAACTCGTCGACAAGCGCCACTTCGGTGACCTGCATGGTGCGACCGAGGGCATCGGGTGTACCTCGCAGATCGAGAATGGCTCGAACACCGGCGCAGCCAATCGCCACGTCGGTCACCCCCCGCCGCCATGGGCGGCCGAACGTGTCCGAGATCACGACGCCGACATCAATGTTGTGACGACCGGCAATGGCATCGCGGATCCGTCGAGCGGACCGGTCGCTGTCTTCGGGCAGAAGTGCAGCAGTACCCGATGCAACATTTGATAGATCGATGCCGGCGTTCGCGCAGACAAAACCATGCTTGGTTTGGCTGATGATGAGCTCGCCGCGCCGTCGCAGGATGCGGACCGACTCTCGTTCGACGAACGGTTTGTGGCTCAGCGGGTCGTCCGGGTCGATAGCGACCATGGCCCCTTCGGCTTTGGACACGATCTTTTGGGTTACGACGACGATGTCGTGGTGCTGAAGCTGGACAGCGTCAACAATCATGGCGGCAATGTCGTCACCGCGGGTGATTTCGGGCAAACCTTCGACGGGGAAGATCTCAAGTCGCATGGTGGTTCATCCTCGGTGAGTAGCGGCATCGATCGCAACCTGGGCGAGGTGTGCAGCGACATCGGGTTCGGTCATCATGGTGTTGGTGACGGTTGGTGTGACATCGAATTCCCGACAACGGGCGGCGAGTTCAGCGTCAGCGGTGTCGATCACGATGTGCGCAGCGACGTCGGCATAGATGGCGGCAACGCCAACTGCCGACACTTCATGCCCCAAAGACCGAAGCAGATCCGCCGCCGGACCTTTCACTGCACTGCCGCCGATGATCGGCGATACCACGACGGTTGACCGTCGCCGAGCCGCAACCTGCTCACGCAATCCACCCAATGACAGCACTGGGGCGATCGACACAATGGGATTGCTGGGTGCAATCACCACAACATCGCAGGTGTCGATTGCTCGCAGCACCGCAGCACTGGGGGTCGCCTGGTCAGCTCCGTCAAAGTGCACCGCCTTGACCGGGTCGGCGTGGCGGCGCTCGACGAAGTAGCGCTGAAAGTCGATGGTCTCGTCGGTGTCGAGGGTGATGCGCGTGCGAACGGTGTCATCGGTCATCGGCAAGATGTTCAGTTCAAGACCCCATGCTTGGGCGATTTCTGCGGTCACCTCGGTCAGTGTTGCCCCCTCGCTGAGCCGCTGGGTTCGGTAGAGGTGGGTGCCGAGATCCCGGTCGCCGAGCCCGAACCACGACTCGCCGCCGTACAGATCCAGGACAGATCGGGCCTGCCACGTCTCGCCGGTAAGACCCCATCCGGTTTCATGATTGATCTGTCCGGCGAGGGTGTACGTGCAGGTATCGAGGTCCGGGCTGATCGACAGACCATGAAGCACCATGTCGTCAGCAGTGTTCACAATAGCGGTGACGTTCGCGGCGGGCACAACCTGCAGCAGCCCGGTCAAAAATCGAGCTGCGCCAACCCCGCCGCACAGAACAGCGACCGACAGCTGATTGGTGTTCACGTGCGAACGGTGAGGCCCGATAGGCGCAACAACTCGGGTCCACCTTTGGCAATCGCCGGGGCAGCCCGCTCTAGTCGCTCGCGGTGTGGTTCGGGTAACACCGTCGCCGTTGCAGCCGCCGCTGCTGCGAGCACCTGCGAGGCAGGTGTCGCCGTGGCTTCGATCATGTCGATTGCCAAATCGACGATTGGTTCAACCTGCGGGAATTCTTCAACGATCGAACGCCGGGTGACGTTCACTTGCCGCAGCCCCAGAATCGTCAGCCCGATGCCCACCTCGAGCAGTTCTCGCAGCGGTTCAGGCTGAGTCTCTGCATCTTCTTTGGCCACGACAACGAGTCTACGGGCAGACCTTCGATGCCCCGAGATCGGTGCCTGCAGCCACTTGGCAGAAATCCCGTGCATCGTCGGACTGGGACATGGCCTGGGGGTACTCCGCACTGCCGCCCGGGGTCACTACTCTCGTGCCACTGTGGTCGACCAGTCGACGCCGCTTCCAGGCGCGCCAAACGTTCTAACTGAACCGTCTGTCAGCTCGACGCGCCCGACATCGACATCGAACCCATTGGTCACGGTTGTCCTCGTCGCCCACAACCCCGGTGCGTGGTTCGAAGAGGTGCTTCGATCGATCCGCGGCCAGGACTATCCATCACTCGATCTTGTGGTCATCGATGCCGCTAGCGACATCGCGGTGACACCGCGGGTGCACGATGTGCTTCCCGAAGCAACGATTGTGCCGTTGGTCGCAAATCAGGGCTTCGCGAAGAACGCCAACGTCATCCTCGATCACGGCACGATCGGCCGGTACCTGCTGATCTGTCATGACGACGTCGCTCTCGGTCAGGACTGCGTGCGTCGCCTGGTCGAAGAAGCAACCCGGTCGAACGCCGGCATCGTTGGTCCGAAGCTGCTCGATTGGAGCGAACCTCGACGTTTGCTCCACGTCGGCCTGAGCTGTGACAAGACCGGGCAGGTCGCTGACATCGCCGAACCTGGCGAATACGACCAGGAACAACACGATGCGGTTCGCGATGTGTTTGCAGTCCCAGGCGCAGTCACGCTCGTCCGAAGCGACCTCTTCGGCGCTCTCGGCGGGTTCGACGAGGGGATTGAGGTGCAGGGCGAAGACATGGACCTCTGCTGGCGGGCACATGTTCTCGGCGCCCGGGTGCTCATCAATCCAGCAGCCACGGCCCGCCATCGCGAGGACCTGAGCAGCCGACTCGTCGGCTATGACCGGTCAAACTTTCAACGGCGACACCGCATTCGGTCGGTGCTGTCGAACTACGGGCTGTGGCACACCATTCGAGTCGTGCCGCAGACGATCTTCCTATCGCTATTCGCCATGGTCGCAGCGCTGCTTCAGGGCCGGATCAGTGAAGTGCGTGATATTGCCCAAGCGTGGATATGGAACCTCGTCCGGCTTCCCTCGATCATCTCTAGGCGGCGCAAACTGTCGCGGATCCGGCGAGTCGCAGACACCGAAGTCAGAGCCTTGCAGGTCGCCGGATTCCAAGGTGTGCAGAGTTGGCGACGTCAACGTGCGGACCGTCGCGCCGAAACATTCGAAACCGTTTCAGCTACCGAGGCACTCGCCGTCCATCGCCATCGACGCCGATGGAATCAGATTGTCGGGTTCACGTGGGTTGCCACTACCGCTGTGGTGCTATTCGGAAGCCGACGTCTATGGCTTGATGGCATTCCCGTGATGAACGAGTTCGTTTCGTTCCCAGACACGCCCGGATCCCTGCTTGCCGAATGGGGCACAACGTGGCGAAGCGCAGGTCTCGGCAGCGAGGGCCCCGGATCGTTGTTGCACTTCGTCATAGGGTTCGGCGGCATCGGCTTCTTCGGCCAGATGGGTCTGTTGCGAACCGTTTTGATCCTGGGCCTCATTGCAGCCGGAGCGATCGGTGCGTTCCGCATGCTCAGCCCGTTCGAGTCTGCTCAGGCACAAATTGTGGCGCTCGTCGTATACGTTGCCGCTCCGCTTCCTTACAACAGCTTGCATTCGGGCAGTTGGGGGGCCCTGATCTGTTACGCCGCGTTGCCGTGGCTTGCGAAGCGCTTAGCAACTGCTGCCCAACTTGCGCCGTTCGGCGACGAAGATCCGACGATGAGTCGTCGCGTGCTCGACACGATCGCTCTCGCAATGCTGATGGCGGCCGCAGCACTGGTCGAACCGCTCATAGCGATTGTCATAGCCGTACTTGTTGCGGGTTGGATCGTTGGCGGTCTGGCAACGCGATCGGTAGGCGGGCTCGGCCGGATGATTGCGATCGCGGTGGTCGCAGGGCTCGGTGCCGTCGTGCTCTTGCTGCCGGAGCTGCTACATCTTTGGCAGTCCGGCGCCGAACGCAACCTGCTGGGCGAAGTAGGCGGCTCGGACGACCAGTCGTCGTTGCTTGAGTTGTTCCGTCTGGCCAGCGGCCCGCACGGAAGGTCAGTGCTGGGCTGGGCGCTTCCGGTTGTCCCAGCCTTGGCGATGATCGTGGCTTTCGGGCAGCGTCTGGTGTGGGCAGTCCGGAGCTTGTTCGTCGTCGTCGGCGCCGTCGCATTGGCGTGGATGTCGTCGAGCGGACGTCTTGGCCTCGAGTTCGCATCTGAAGAGGTCCTTCTCGCTCCAGCTGCCCTTGGATTTGCCTTTGCCGCCGGCATGACAGCGGTTGCGTTCGCACGTGATCTTCGCCGGTACCGATTCGGTTGGCGCCAACTGGTGCCGTTCCTCGCTCTGGCCGCACTTGGAGCCACCGCCCTTGCGGGATTACAAGGATCGGTACAAGGCCGGTTCGAAGTTGCCGAGGGTGGCTACGAGACCGTGCTCGGCTTCCTTGACGACAAAGCACCGGCCCACGCGCGCATTGCGTGGATCGGCGACGCCGATGTACTGCCGGTTCCAGGATGGGAGTACGACGACACGCTGTCGTGGAGCCTGACTCAGGCTCGCACTCCAACCATTCTCGACGGGCTCCGCCCGGTGGCGGACGACGTCGCCGTAGATATCCGAGACACGATCGAACAGACCCTTGCGGGTTCATCGGGACGACTTGGCCAACAACTCGCGCTGTACGGGGTCCGCTACGTCATCCTCGTCGAGTCGAACGCTCCCGACCCGTTTGGCACGATCGAAGCGCCAATTCCACCGGCGATTGCTGAACGCCTGGGCGAACAACTCGACCTGGTCAAGGTCAAGGTTCGTGAGGGAGCAACGATCTACGAGAACCGCTCCTATGTGCCGATTGTCGCCGCATTTCCGCAGCGAACGATCACAGCCGCATCGATTGACGAGCCACGTGCTGCGCTCGGGACATCGTACGCGCTCGCATTGCCGACGGTCCGTTCGCTCCGCTCCTACGAGGGTGCGTGGGTTGGTGGCGAGCTGTACTTCAGCATCGGAGACCCGTCGCGATGGGCGGTAAGTCAGAACGGAGCCGACCTCAACCCGACCGTTCCGTTCGCAGGATCGGCGACCTTCGATGTTGCACCCAATGCCGACATCGTGTTGAGCCACTCCAATGACGGCATCTGGATCATCGCTGCTTGGGTGCAGCTTGGGGGCTGGGGGCTGGTGTCGATCGTGTTGACACTTGGTCGAAGGCGTCGGTCATGAGCCGCTGGCCCGCCCTCGTCGTGTTGATGCTCTGCATCGGTGGCCTCATCGTCGGCGATCGATTCGTCGACACCGACGATGAACTAGCGGTACTCGCCGCGTCAGCGGCCCCTGATCCAGTGAGCCAGGCTTCGAATGTGAGCGGTTCAACGTGGTACTGCCCGGCCGGGTTTGCGACCCCAGACGCGGCGAATGACCATGTCGTCGTCATTACGAACAACAGCGCCGATCCAGTCGACGGTTCACTCACGCTGTACCCATCGCTCTCGGACACCAATGGCGAATCGGTCCCATTTGAACGAGCCGTTCAAGGCATACGCATCGAGCCACTGAGCCGTCTCGAAGTGTCGATTTCGCCAATTATCACCTTGCTGAACCCCATGCTCGCAACCGAGACCGGCGCGTTTGTTGGAGCACTCGTTGAAGTAGACGAGCCGGGGATCGTGGTATCGCATCGAGTCGAAACACCGATTGGCGCGGACTCGGCTGTGTGCACGACGACCGCTGCATCGAACTGGTGGTTCCCGAGCGGAACGACCACGCCCGGTGTACGGCATTTGCTTTACTTGCTGAACCCGTTCTCTGACGATGCCGTCGTGGACGTGACCTTCGTGACCGACGAGGGCGTCCGCGAGCCCGGAAATTTCGCAGGTCGTTTGCTTCCAGCCCAAAGTGTGAGCGTGTTGGACGTGACGGCATCGGTTGCCGATTGGGATCAAGCAACGGCGTCAGTCAGTACCCGATCTGGTCGGATAGTCGCCGAGCGCATTCAAGTCTTCGCGAACGATGAAGGTCCTCGTGGCGTGTCGCTGTCTACCGGCGCCAATCGCGCTTCAGAGCAGTGGTACTTCCCGGCGGGCGGCGCAGTTCGTGATGCAGGCGAGAGCTATGTCATTTTCAATCCAGGCGATGAGGTCGCGCTCGTTGAGTTCGAAGCCCGCCCCGATACGAATCGCGCCGCAGCGGACACGGCACCAATCTCGGTCGATATCGGACCGGGCGAACGCTGGGTAGTCACGTTGTCGACCCATGACCGACATCCTGTTGATGTGCTGGCTCAGATTGACGGCACCGACCTTGTGCAGCCTACAGATCGCTACTTTGCGACGGTCCGAAGCTTCAACGGTGTGCCCGTGGTTGTCGAGCGAATCGTTACCCGTGCCGGCTCCGCTGTGGGTGTGAGCGCCGGGGTTGGCGCCACGCTCGCAGCGACCGATCAGCTCCTCGTAGTTCCAGAACCCATCGCCAACTCAGGCGAGGACGAATCGACGGTGTCAAACGGCACCTTGGCGATTCTTAACCCCGCAGCTGACACCATTGCACGTGTCCGAATACTCGTGCCCGGCGAAGGCGGCGAAGTGCTTCGGACCGAGATCGAACTGGCTCCACGACGTCGCGGAGCCATTTCGTTGTCGTCGTTGGGGTTAGGAGCAGCCCCCTGGGTACGGGTGCAGTCAACCACCGGCGTGATTGTTGAGATCATCTCGGCCGAAGCTTCGGGTTTGCAGTCGGTCGCAGGCGTTCCGCTCGCTGGCACAACTGGCGAGCCTGACCTTCTCGCATTCGACTGAGTGCTGTGATGTTGTCGTCACACGCGACAAATCAGCTCACCGTGAATCACCACAAACCAGGCGTGAGGGTCTTGTGCCCATGACCGCCACGCTGCGGCGATGTCCGCGAGCTCTGCTTTGTCGCTGAACGACTGAGCTAGTGCCTGTTCGGCGAGCGACGAGTGCTCGACCCGCTCGGCCCAAGAATGGCCCCACCACTGGGTGCTTTCTTCGTTTGCGAACAACCAGGTGCCGACAGTGGGCGTGATGTCGGTGAAACCGGCTTGGGCAGCCCAGACATGCACCCATCGGCCCGCATATGGTTCGGCGCCGTTAGCCCGAGCGACATCGCAGTACATCTGTCGCCACCGCTCGACCAACGCGTTGTCTGGAGTCCATTGCATAGCTCCGTAGTCGGCGTCTCGGACGGCAACGATGCCGCCAGGGCGGGCGACCCGACGCATTTCGCGAAGGGCCGCCACGGGATCGGTGAGATGTTGCAGAACTTGATGGGCGTGGACGATGTCAAATGAGTCGTCTGCAAAGTCAAGCGAGTAGGTGTCCATGACGGCAAAGGCGGCGCCGGTCGCGCTAAAGCGGTCAGTTGCCTGCTCAATGACTTCGGGGGTGCGGTCGATGCCGATGACGGTGCCATTGGTAGCCAGCTTGGCAAACTCGCCCGTAATCGAACCGGGCCCACAACCAACGTCAAGAATCGTTGCTGTCGGGGATAGGTGTGGCGCAAGATAGGCAGCCGAATTGGCAATGGTTCGCGTCGCATGAGCGTTGGTAACGCTTGCCGCATGGCCGTGGGTATAGATGTCAGGTGGGTTCACGACTGCTCCTCGCAGTGGTCATGGCATTGCTTAGAGGGCGGCTGAGACGAGCGCGTGCAGGGTGGCTCGGTCATCTGGCGCAAGCGGCCCGAATGCAGACAAAGTGACCAGACCTGCCGCGTCGCACACGAGCGTCAACGGGACCGAGTCCACGCGATAGCGGGCGTGCAGCTGGGGCTCGTCGCCGACCTCGACATTCTGCACCGCAACCGAGCCAGAGTCGAACCCTCGCACCTCAGCCCAGACCTGTTCGCACGATGCGCAGGTCGCCGAGGTGAACACGGCGATCAGCAGAGGCGACTCAGGCGAGCGGAAGTCGTTGCGATCAAGTTGCTGGGGGGCATGACCTGGCACGCCAGTTGGCGCCGGGCTCGAAGCTCGGGCCGAGACAAACCATGCCAGCGTGCAAACTGCGACCGCAGCTGCGGCCATCATGATGAATGTTGTCATGCTCGGCTCAACCGGCTGGTGGCCCAGTTTCGTGAGAGCCGTTGGTGATTTGTGCGGCGTTGTCCGGCACTGTTGGCGAAGCGGGTTCGCTGATCGACAGAAGTCGGCTTACCTCCGCCCCTGCAATCGTCTCGTGCTCGAGGAGTGACCTGGCAACCAAATCCAATCCCAATCGGTGCTTGGTCAGCACGTCATGGCACCGCCGCTCAGCCGTGTGCAAGATGGTCGAAACTTCACCGTCAATGATCTGAGCCATGTCGTCGCTGTAGTCCTTGGTCGAAACGAGATCGTCTCCCAAGAACACCTCGCCACTTGAGCCCCACGCCATCGGGCCGATCTTGTCGCTCATGCCCCACTCTCGGACCATCTTTCGGGCCAGTTCGGTATTGCGAACCAGGTCGTCATTGGCGCCGGTCGAGACCTGGCCAAAGACAAGCTCTTCGGCTACGCGTCCGCCCATGCGGACCACCAGCATGTCTTCGATGTAGTCCTGGCGATAGATGTGGCGTTCGGCTTCGGGTAGCTGCATGGTCACGCCCAGAGCCATGCCACTTGGGATGATGGTCACCTTGTGCAGTGGATCAGCCGTCGGAAGCACCGCGGCACAGATCGCGTGGCCAGCTTCGTGATACGCGATCGCTTCTTTCTCTGAGTCACTCATCACGGTCGACTCGCGCTTTTGGCCCATCAGGACCCGGTCGCGTGCTGATTCGAAGTGGATTGCGCGGATCATGGTGTCGCCAGCGCGGACAGCAAACAGCGCTGCTTCGTTCACGAGATTGGCGAGGTCCGCGCCGCTCATGCCCGGTGTGCCGCGGGCGACCAAGTTGAGGTCGACGTCTGGGCCGGTGCGCTTACCTTTGACGTGGACCCGCAGAATCTCGAGACGATCCTCAAGCTCGGGGAGGGGAACGACGACCTGGCGATCGAAACGACCCGGGCGAAGCAGGGCCGGGTCCAAGATGTCGGGCCGGTTCGTTGCCGCCATCATCACGATGCCTTCGGTCGTTTCAAAGCCGTCCATCTCGGACAGCATTTGGTTCAGGGTCTGCTCACGTTCGTCATGACCGCCCCCCAGGCCAGCGCCGCGCTTTCGGCCGATCGAGTCGACTTCGTCGACGAAGATGATTGCCTTGCCCAACTTGCGTGCCGATTCGAAGAGATCACGCACTCGACTTGCGCCGACGCCGACAAACATCTCCATAAAGTCTGAGCCGCTGACCGATAGGAACGGCACGCCAGCTTCACCAGCAACCGCTCGGGCGATCAGCGTCTTGCCTGTTCCGGGAGGGCCCACCAGCAGAATGCCCTTTGGAATGCGAGCACCGATCTCAGCGTATTTCTCGGGTGCTTTGAGGAACTCAACGACTTCGGTGATCTCGGCCTTAACGCCGGTGTAACCGGCGACATCTTCGAACGTCGTGCCGGGGCGTTCGGTCGAATAGGTCTTTGCCTTTGAGCGACCGATCGACATGATGCCACCGATCTGCCCCTGCGCCCGGCGCTGCATCCACCAAAAGAACGCGATGAGCAGGCCAATGGGGAGCAACAGCGGGATCATGTTTGCCCAAAACGATGACTGCGGTGTGTCGTAGGTGAGCTTGAGTCCGGCTTCGTCTGCCGATGCTCGGTCGAGGATGGTGCGATCGGCTTCGCTCAACTCCAGCGGGCCCTTGCTGTTGAAGGGTTCGCCTTGGACGTCGCTGTCTTCGCCGGGGCAGGCGCTCGCTGCGCTAGCTGGCAGGAGCCGCCCGGTGATCTCGCCGTTCACGTTGTTGATCTCGGCTTCGCACACCTCGCCGGCTTGAACCTTGGCCATGAACTCGTCGAACGAAAGCTCATCGCCATCGTTTGAGGGAGAGAATGCGGGCAGGAAGAACACCGCGATGACCGCTGCCATCGCAAGCCACAGGAGTAAGCGCGACCACTTCTGGTCGGGCTTAGCGAACCGCTGATCGGGTCGATCGTTGCGTGGCGGCGGCGGGGGCGGGGGAGTCACCATGTCTGTAGGGTACGTCTCTCGTTCGTTGCACCGGTATCGGGCCGACCGGGTCCATAGGCCAACGACTGGTCACCCCATCCCATTCCCTATTTTTGGTTCACATTTCATGCATGCAGAACTCGCCGAACGGCTGGGCGCAATCGTCAAGGCGTATGACATACGGGGCCTCTACCCCGAACAGATCAATGCGCAGGTGGCCGGAGCCCTCGGAGGAGCGTTCGCTCGGTTCTTGGTTGACGAGGACCCGCAGGTCACCACGGTGTTCGTGGGGCGCGACATGCGACCGTCAGGACCGGAACTCGTTCAGGCATTTAGCCACGCGGTGCTCGCAGAGGGACTCGATGTCACCGACCTTGGGCTGATATCGACCGACGAGTTGTACTACGCATGCGGAAGCTCCGACGCCCCAGGAGCGGTGTTTACTGCAAGCCACAACCCGGCGGGCTACAACGGGATCAAAATGTGTCGTCGAGCCGCCGTGCCAATCGGTGGCGATTCAGGTTTGATGGCTATTCGCGACGACGCGGCAACCGCTGGTCTTACACCCCGCCACACCGGCGCGCTCGGCGCGCTCAGCAAGCGGGACGTGCTTGCCGACTTCGTCGAACATCTGCACTCGTTCGTTGACCCAGCACAGTTCCGACCGTTGCGCGTTGTCGCTGACACCGCAAACGGCATGGGCGGACTGGTCGTTCCGGCCGCGTTTACTGGCCTGCCAATCGACCTCGACCACATGTATCCCGAACTCGATGGCACGTTCCCGAATCACCCAGCTGATCCATTGCAACCCGAGAATCAACGCGACCTGGTTGAGCGGGTGCTTGAGACCGGTGCAGACATCGGTTTGGCGTTTGACGGCGATGCCGACCGAGTGTTCATTGTCGACGAACTGGCGCAACCGCTGTCTGGATCTGTCACCACAGCCATCGTCGCCGCGGCAATGCTCGACCGCGAGCCAGGCGCAACGGTTCTGCACAACCTGATTTGCTCCAAGACGGTTCCCGAGGTCGTCGCCGAAGTCGGTGGAGTTGCCGTGCGAACTCGCGTCGGGCACTCGTTTATCAAACAGAAGATGGCAGAAACGTCCGCAGTCTTTGCCGGTGAGCACTCGGGCCACTACTACTTCCGGGACAACTATCGCGCCGACTCGGGCCTGATCGCCGCACTCGTCGTGCTCGAACTGATGAGTGTCGAGAACAAACCACTTTCGGTACTGAGGCAGCCCTACGACCGCTATGTCGCGTCGGGCGAAATCAATACCCGCGTCGCCGACACAGCGACGGTGATCGAAGGGGTCCGGGCCCACTACGCGGCATCTGGAGCGGTGCTCGATGACCTTGACGGTCTGACTGTTGATCTCGGAGATTGGTGGTTCAACCTTCGAGCATCGAACACTGAGCCATTGCTGCGGCTCAACCTCGAAGCTGGCGATGCGGTTGCATGCGAGCAACGAACCGTCGAAGTCCAGGCAATCATGGCGGCGGTGTCGGGTTAGCGGCCGTGGGGTAACGTGCGGCCTGTGTTGGAAGATGCCACGTCGTTGAACCCGGAACTGCTCGCGATCCTTGCCTGCCCAGAGGACAAAGGGTCGTTGCTGTACTTCGGTGACAAGGGTGGGTTGTACAACCCACGGCTCAAGCGCCGCTATCTGATCCGCGACGGTATTCCCATTATGTTGGTCGACGAAGCTGAGTCGGTCGACGATGCAGAGCACGAAGCGTTGTTGGCTCGGGCCGAGGCCGAAGGTATCGAGGCAACGTTCAGCGACTGACCTCGCGGCATTGACCTGGCGATGCGGCATTGATTGACCTAGCGGCATTAACTGACCTCGCGATAGTGACTGACCTCGCGGTGTCACGGCCTACGGGCTCGTCGCGCAATCTGGGCCATCTGGCCTGTATGCGAGAACAGCTCGCGACTTTCGCCGTTCGGTGCCGATCTGACAGGTGTGTTGACGCAGGAAACCACGCTGGTCCCGCCTGGGCGACTTGCCGCGCTGCTCATCGAACGGCGACGAGCTGCCGGGCTCACGCTCGTCGAAATGTCGCAACGTTCGGCCGGACGCTTTAGCCCTTCGGCACTCGAACGGGTCGAACGCGGCCGGACGGTTGTTGACGATGCCGACGTTAGCGCTCTGACCGATTTGTACGGAATCGAGAATGGGCGGCTCGTACCCGAGCGAAGCCAGCTTGTTCTTGATCTGCCGAAACAGCGAATACGAGTCGGCGACATGGCTGTACGCGTCGATGACTCGACAGCGGACGCGGTCCTGCAACGGTACGTGTCGCTGCTCTATCTGCTTCGCAACGAACCGCCCGGCCGCAAGCTGACCCTGCGCGACGATGACCTTGACCTTCTCGGAAGCACGTTCAATCGTGCTGAGACTGGTCTGCGAGACCAGCTCTACGCCATCATGGCGGCGCACGACACTGCCACCCAGACCCGCCGCTTCAGCCGCAAACTTGCCGTTAGCGCTGCTGGTTTGCTCGTTGGGGTCACCGTCGCTGGGTCATTTGTGATCATTGGTTCCGGTGAGTCATCGACGGCTGCACACGCCGATGCGGTTTCCGCGGTTTCCGCGGCCGTCGAAAATCCTGGCACAGCCTCGGCGATCGCTGCGATCGAAGTTCCTGGCCTTCGGTTCTCTTCGGTCTCAGGTGGCGACGCCGATACCACCCAAATGCAGCGCACGTCAGCCCGTACGTCGGCAACGAGGGCACCTGCTACCGAAACCGGCTCCACGGCTGAACTTCTTCCGCCGATGATCGTCGTGGCCGCTGAACCGACGGCAGAGCCCGCTGCTTCACCTGCGACGCAAACCCTTCCCACGTTGCAGAGCATCACCGCTCTCATCAGCTACGACCTCGATGTGTTGATCCCTGGCTGGACGATCACAATCGGCCCCGATCGAGTCGGCTACCACGGCATGACGAACTCCGAAACTCGCACGATTGCGATCTATGTCGACGCGGACCAGCAACCGGCCAACCTGGTTGAGGTGCTCATGCACGAAGTCGGACACGCAATCGACCTCGACCGTATGGACGATGCGCTCCGCAGCGAATGGGTCGAGATGCGCCAGATCCCACCAATTTGGTGGGCCGGAAGCGGACACACTGACTTCGCCGTCGGTGCTGGCGATTTCGCCGAAGCGGTCGCCGCGGTAACCACCGGGTCAGCAAGCCATAGCGAGTTCGGCGAGTTCACCGCGGAACAGCTGGCATTTGTCGCTCGGATTCTGAGCTGACGAGATGTTCGCCCCCACGGGGCAGGACCGCGACGATCCGGGCCGCTACGCTTGGGCTGCTCAGGCTGCGCGGATGCACCCGATGCCAGACGGCATCAGCCAGGCCAATCTCCCCACGATGCAGTGCTGCTGCACCGAAAGGTTCGTCAATGACTGACACTTCCCCGTCCACTGATTTTCGCGTCGCTGATCTGACGCTTGCTGAGTTCGGCCGCAATGAGATCCGACTCGCCGAACACGAAATGCCGGGTCTGATGGCCCTTCGAGCTCAATACGGAGATGACCAGCCGCTCGCTGGTGCTCGGATCGCTGGTTCGCTTCATATGACGATCCAGACCGCCGTGCTCATCGAGACGCTCGTCGCGCTCGGTGCTGACGTGCGTTGGGTCTCATGCAACATTTTCTCAACGCAGGACCATGCAGCTGCCGCAGTCGCGGTTGGGCCGCATGGCACGGTCGATGCTCCGGCTGGAACGCCGGTCTTTGCTTGGAAGGGCGAAACACTCGAAGAATACTGGTGGGCGACTGAACAGCTCTTTCACTGGCCAGACGGTGGTGGCCCCAATCTGATTCTCGACGACGGTGGCGATGCCACGATGATGGTGCACAAGGGCCTCGAGTTTGAAAAGGCTGGCGCAGTTCCGGCTCCAACCGAAGACGACAGCGAGGAATGGGCGGTCGTCCTCAAGCGTCTCGCCGAGATTCAAAGCCGCGACGACCAGATGTGGCACCGAATTGCCCCCGCCATTCGTGGGGTAAGCGAAGAAACCACCACTGGGGTGCACCGGCTCTACCACATGGCCGAAGAGGGTTCGCTTCTGTTCCCGGCGATCAACGTGAACGACTCGGTGACCAAATCCAAGTTTGACAATCTCTATGGCATCAGGCACTCGCTGGTCGATGGCATCAACCGCGGCACCGACGTCATGCTCGGAGGAAAGGTCGCCGTTATCTGCGGATATGGCGACGTTGGCAAAGGGTCTGCAGCGGCTCTTGTGGGCCAGGGTTGTCGCGTGCTGGTTACCGAAGTCGACCCGATCTGCGCCCTTCAGGCCGCCATGGAGGGGTACGAAGTCGTGCGACTCGAAGACGTCATGGAAACCGCCGACATCTTCATCACGACGACCGGCAACAAGGACATCATTTCGGCCGAGCACATGGGCCGCATGAAGCATCAGGCCATCGTCGGCAACGTTGGTCACTTCGACAATGAGATCGACATGGCGGGACTTGAGAAGCTCAGCGACCTTCAGCGCATCACCATCAAACCGCAGGTTGACGAGTTCGTCTTCCCCGACGGTCACTCGGTGCTAGTGCTTAGCGAAGGGCGCCTGCTCAACCTCGGAAATGCAACTGGCCATCCGAGCTTTGTGATGTCCTTCAGCTTCACCAATCAGGTGCTGGCCCAGATGGAGTTGCACGCCAACGCTGAGAGCTACGCAAATACCGATGTTGTGACACTTCCGAAGAAGCTTGACGAGGAAGTCGCTCGTCTGCATCTCGATCACCTCGGTGTTCGGCTGACCGAACTCTCCCAGGAGCAGGCCGATTACATCGGTGTGCCAGTTGACGGGCCGTACAAGCCGGATCACTACCGGTACTGAGTACCAGCGCGTGACCCGACGGCACCCTGCAGCGACAGGGTGGTGCCGTCGGCGACGGTGACCGTGTCGTAGAGCGGTCGTATGTTCGGGGTGTGTTGTTCGACCCCGGGTGTGTGATTTGTGCATGTTCACATGGGCCGGTCTGCGCTTCGTGCGCGGGCCGGCTTCGTCGTCGTGTGGTGGGGTCATCCACTGCGGTTGACGGCGTCGATGCCGCTCGAGCCGCCTTCGAGCTCGATGCATGGTCACGGCCGCTTATCACCGCACTGAAATATCGCGGACAACGTCGGGTCGCTCGCTGGCTCGGGCGAGAGATGGCCATGCTGGTCCCGCTTGCCGTTGACGTCGTCACCTGGGTGCCCACGACGCCAGAACGTCGACAACGGCGAGGCTATGACCATGCAGAACAGCTCGCCCGGTCGGTTGCAGTCGCCGCTGGCCTGCCAGTCCAACGGCTGCTGGGGCGGGCGCCAGGCGATCAGCGCCAGACCGAACAGTCGCGTCGAGATCGCTTGACCGGTCCACGGATTTTGCCCGTTCGTGCGGTTGGCGGCATGGTGCTCGTGGTCGACGATGTGTTGACTACCGGGTCCACAGCTCGCGTCTCGGCGGCGGTTCTTCGCCGGGCGGGCGCAGAGCGAGTGATCGCGTTGACCGCGGCGCAGACACCGCGGCGCAGACACGACACCCACAACCGGGACGGCGGTGCATCGTCTAGTATCCATTCATGGAAGTCAAAATCAGCACTCGCCGAACCGATCTGACTCCTCGTCTTGAGGATTACACGACCGAAAAGATCGGGCGGCTCGACCGCTTCGTGCAGGGCCTTGATCATGCCAAAGTGCACCTCAGCGAAGAGTCAAATCCTCGAATATCTGAGCCCTTCCAGTGCGAAGTGACCATCGAAGGGCACGGTCATCACGTACGAGCGAGCCACAGCGGTCCCGACGGTTTTGCCGCGGTCGATGGAGCAACGGAAAAGCTTGAACGGCAACTCCGCAAGCTCAAGACCCGCCTCATTCGACGTTGGCAAGCCAGCGGTGACGACACAATCCTTGCTGCCGCAGGGGTCGAGACAGCCGAAGCCGAAGCCGAAGAACCACCGGCTCCGCGCATTGTGAAATCCAAGAAGTTCCACATCGCGTCGATGACTGCCGACGAGGCGGTCTTGGAACTCGAACTCGTCAATCACGGCTTCTACTTCTTTCACAACAGCGAGACCGAGCGGGCGGCCATCGTGTACCGACGCGAAGACGGGGATTTCGGGCTGATCGACGAAGCTGGCTGACCGGTGTCAACCAGCACCTCTGCAGCCCGCGAGCGCGCTCGACTTTTTGTCGACATGCACCATGGCGATGAACTGCTCGTCATGGCGAACCCTACGAACATCGGCACCGCCATGATTCTCGAGCAGATCGGCTTTCGGGCACTGGGAACTTCCAGCGCAGCATTGGCACGCTCGCTCGGCCGCTCCGATGGGCTGAACCAACTCAGCCGATCTGAGTCGATCGAGCATGCGGCCGGCATCGCAGCGCACACCTCGGTTCCTGTTTCGGGTGACTTCGAGAACGGCTACGGCGACGATCCAGTCGATGTTGCGACGACCGTGAGCGCCGCGATCGATGCCGGTCTCGCCGGCTGTTGCATTGAGGACACCGTTGGTACACCTGATGGCCAGGTGCATGACCGAGGTCTTGCGATTGAGCGGGTGGCGGCCGCAGCGGCGGCTGTTGGCGATGAACCGTTCGTGTTTGTCGCTCGGTCCGAATTGATGTTGTTCGACCGGGCCAACCTGGCCGAGGTGATCTCCCGGCTCGCGTCGTTCGAAACGGCCGGTGCGACCGCTGTCTATGCACCTGGCCTGATCGACCTTGACGAGGTCCGAGCGGTGGTCGAATCAGTCCAATGCCCAGTCAATGTGCTCGTGGGTCTCGATGGCCAGCAGTTCTGTCTCGACGACCTTCGTGAGGTCGGGGTATCCCGGGTTAGCGTTGGATCCGGGTTCGATCGGGCAGCAACGGACGGACTGCGGGCGAGGGCCACGGCCCTGCTCGACGCGGCTGCCCCGATGTCAGCGATCTTTGGGTAACTTTCGGCACCGGCGACCGCATCGAGGTCACGGGCCAAGTACCCGCGTCACATACGCGTTGCTCATCGTCCGCGTTGGATCCAGCCGATCACGGGTGGCAGCGAAGTCGGACCACGACGGATACAGCGCCGCCAGGTCGTCAGCGTTCTTGAAGTGGAGCTTTCCCCAATGGGGGCGTCCGCCGACAGTCGAGGCGATTGCCTCGACATCTTTGAAGTAGCTGCGGTAGTCGCGACCAGCGGACATGTGGACGGCAACGTATGCCGAGGTGCGGCCATGGGCCGTGGACAACGCCAGATCGTCTGCCGCCGCAGCTCGTGCTTCGACCGGGAAGAGCACTTGGTGTCCGTTGCGTCGAGTCATCATGTCGATCTCGCGAACGACATCGGGCAAGACATCGAACGCAATGGCGTACTCCATTTCGACAAAGCGGACCCAGCGGGCGCTCGCAAAGATCTTCCACGATGCATCGCTGTAGTCATTTGGCTGAGCGACTCGTGTGATCGTCGACGCCAGTGTGGGAATTGACGCTGGGAAACGCCGACTGAAACGACTCAGGCCCCCGAACAGCACGTTCTCGACACCAATCTTGTCGCGTGCGTACGCGAATCGGCCAATGGGTTCAATTGCCCCCGCGGTCCGATTGTTCGACTTGGTCAGTGCCTGATCGGTTCCCGGAATCCAGAGAAACTCAAAGTGATCGTTGGACTCGCAACGTTCGGTCCAGGTGGCGAGAACATCTGCAAGGGGTTCGGGCGTTTCAACGGCTCGCAAATTGAACGAGTCAACGCACTGGATTGTGACCGAGCTGATGACGCCGAGTGCTCCGAGACTGACAGCGGCTGATTGCAACAGGGCTGGGTCATCGTCTGCGGCAATGTCGACAATGTCGCCCGTGGCGAGAACGAGTCGCATCGCGATGACTTGCGTGGCTAGTCCGCCGAGATGCAGACCGGTGCCATGGGTCGATGTGCTGATCGCTCCGGCCACAGTCTGATAGGCGATGTCGCCGAGATTCGGCAAAGCCAGATCAAATCTGTCGAGGGTCTTGACAAGTTCCGCCAATGAGATTCCTGCCTCAACACGAACAACCCGTTCGGCGCGATCGATCTCGAGAATGCGTGACATGTTGTCGAGGCTGATCAGCACGTCATCGGTCAAAACGGCAGCCGAGAAACTGTGGCCTGATCCAACGCAGCGCACTGTTCTGCGTTCGTGATGGGCCTCGGCAACAATCGTGGCCAGCTCGTCTTCTGAGCGCGGCAGGTGCTTTGCCGCAGGTGTGCACGTCTGGTTGCGGGCCCAGTTTGTGAATCGGGTGTTGCTCACCAGTGCCTCAGATCGATGTCCCAACGGATCGGACGGGGATCCGAGGCTGAATCGAGCAACCACATTGCCTGGTGCTTTGCGATGGTGGGGTCGACGTGACCCGGAAGCAATCTGGTCCGGTCGCCGACCCTGAACTGGCCCGGATCAGATGGGGACAGGGTGGTGTGCTCATCGCTGCAGAACATCACTTCGCCGAACGGCCAGGTTGGGTTGCCATGGTCGAGCGCGAGTGCCTTCAAGCCTCCGTCGACCACGATCCAGCCGTCGCGATGCACCGCGATCACGGTGGTTTCAAGCCATAGCGCCGGAGCGAACCCCCGATCGAGGCGGGCGTAGTCGGTGTCCATCAGCGTGTACGAGCCGGCCTGGATCTCGGTAGCGGCATGGTTGATGTCATAGGTCCCGGTTCCACCAGCCGAGATGACGTCGCCGCCTACGGCTTCGGCAGCTTGGATCAAGATGTCCATCGACGCAGCCACCTTGGCGGCCTGCGCATGGCGGTCTTCGATCATCATGAGGTGGCCCTCGTATCCCATGACGCCTCGAACGTCGAGACCCGCCTGGCGTGCTCGGTCAGCAAGCGTCCCGGCCACATCGACTGGGCAGCCGCAACGAGGCAGACCGACGCACACGTCGATCAACGCATGCGTCACTCCAGCACGGGCCGCAGCGTCGATGGTTTCGACCGAGTCGACCGCGGTGGTGAACGTGCCGCCCGCAGACGACGCCGCGTCGGCAGCGGCCTTAAGGCGGGCGATGTTGAGCGATTCGTTGGCAAGCAACAGGTCGTTCGCCATGCCCGCACGAGCCATGCCGACCGCTTCGAGTGGTGTGGCGCACGTGAATCCACTATGGCCGATGTCAACCAGGCGACGAGCGAGGGCTGTGGACTTGAATGCTTTGACATGCGGGCGCAGCCTGGGCCCAGGAAGCGCACGCTGCATAGTCGCAATGTTCTGCGAGAACACCTGGTCGTCGATGACGAGACACGGGGTATCTATCGAGGTTGTACCCGCAGAAAAGTCCATCACGAACCCTAGGTTGCCACACGCAGTCGTGTGACCTGGTGCGATGTGCCCGGCACCCCAGTGCCGCGAACCCACTGGGCAGGTGTCAGCGGTACCCTGACGGGTTCTATGGCGATTTGGAAGAAGCTTCTCCGTTCGGGTGAAGGCAAGAAAATGCGGGCATTGCAGGATCTCGTGCCCGAGATCAACGCCCTCGAACCGGCAATCCAGGCGCTGAGCGACGACGAGCTCGCCCACAAGACGATCGAATTCCGAGAACAACTCGATCGCGGCGCGGACATTAATGACGTGCTGCTCGAGAGTTTCGGTGTTGCTCGCGAGGCCGCCATTCGCATCATGGGTCAGCGCGCATATGACGTGCAGCTCATGGGCGGGGCCTGTCTGCATTTTGGCTGGGTTGCTGAAATGAAGACCGGTGAGGGCAAGACACTGACCTCACTTCTGCCGGTGTACCTCAACGCGCTTGCTGGTAACGGCGTGCATCAGGTCACGGTGAACGACTATCTCGCCGAACGCGACAGTGAGTGGATTGGACAGGTCCACAAGTTTCTCGGATTGAGCGTGGGCTTGATCATTCCTGGTAATAACGACAGCACCTTCAAGCGCGAACAGTACGCGGCCGATGTCACCTATGGCACGAACAACGAGTTCGGCTTTGATTATCTGCGCGACAACATGGCGATGAGTCGTGCGGCACAGGTTCAGCGCGGCCATGCCTATTGCATTGTTGACGAGATCGATTCGATCCTCATCGACGAGGCCCGAACGCCGCTGATCATCAGCGGACGCCTCGCCGACGCTGCCCAGCTGTACTACAAGTTCGCTTCGATCGTTCGTGGCCTGCAACGCGACCTTCACTACGAAGTTGACGAAGAAAAGCGCACCGTTTCTCCGACCGAAGAGGGCATTGCCGCGGTCGAAGGCGCCCTTGATATCGACAACCTGTATGACTCGGTGCGGGGGAACTACGTCCACCAGTTCGGCGTTGCCCTGCGAGCCAAGGAACTGTTTCATCGCGACAAGGAATATGTCGTCGCTGATGGTGAGGTCATGATCGTCGACGACTTCACCGGACGCATTCTTGAAGGGCGCCGCTGGAGCGATGGCTTGCATCAAGCCGTCGAAGCCAAAGAGGGTGTCAAGATCAAGGACGAGAATCAAACGCTCGCCACGATCACGTTGCAGAACTACTTCCGCTTGTACGAAAAGCTCGCTGGTATGACCGGTACCGCGCAGACAGAAGCCAGCGAGCTGCACTCGACGTACGGCCTTGATGTAGTGCAGATTCCGACGAACTTGCCGCTGGTCCGTAAGGATCAGGTCGACCTGGTCTTCAAAACAGAAGAAGCCAAGTACAACGCCGTCGCCGACGACATTGCGGAGCGATACAAGACCGGACAACCGGTCCTCGTCGGCACCATTTCGGTCGAGAAATCCGAGAAGTTGGGCGAGCTCCTCGGCCGCCGCAATATTCCGCACGAAGTTCTTAACGCAAAGCAGCACACCCGTGAGGCTGAGATCGTCACCCAGGCAGGTCGTCTGCATTCGGTGACCGTGGCCACCAATATGGCCGGTCGTGGCGTGGACATCATCTTGGGCGGCAATGCCGAAGGGATGGCCGAGCGCGACGCCCGGGCCGAGGGCATCGACCCTGATTCTGAGGAGGGTAGGGCTCGAGTTTCAGAGCTCGAAAAGAAGTACAAGCCAGAGACCGAATCTGAAGGCGAAGTTGTTCGCGAGCTCGGCGGTTTGTACGTCGTGGCCACCGAACGTCACGACAGCCGCCGCATCGACAACCAATTGCGTGGCCGAGCCGGCCGCCAAGGCGACCCGGGTGAGAGCCGTTTCTACCTTTCGCTCGAAGACGATCTCATGCGCATCTTTGCCAGCGGGGCGATGGACTGGGTCATGAGCAAGGCACTTGAGGACGACGTCCCGATCGACTCGAAGATGGTCAGCAAGTCGGTTGAACGGGCCCAAACTACCGTCGAACAAAAGAACGCCGAGTCACGCAAGAACGTTCTCAAGTACGACGAGGTGATGAACGAACAGCGCAAGGTGATTTATGCCCGGCGCAACCAGATCCTCGACGGCGAAGACTTGCGCGACGAAGCGCTCGAGCGTCTAGCCGAGGCAGTAGACGCCACCGTGTCGATGCATTGCGTGAGCAACGTGCGAGAAGAATGGGATGTCGACGCGCTCCACACCGACATCAGCGTGATGTGGGACAACTCGATCACGGCTGCAGACCTTGATGGATGTAGCGATACCGATCAGATGTACGACCTGCTGATGGCTGACGGCACCGCCGCCTACGAGGCCCGCGAGGCCGAGGTCGGACCTGAGTCAATGCGTGAGATTGAGCGTCAGGTGATGTTGCGCATCATCGACACGAAGTGGCGCGAGCACCTGTTCGATATGGATCACCTCAAAGAAGGCATCCATCTTCGAGCGATGGGGCAGAAGGACCCACTGACCGAGTGGCAGCGTGAAGGCTTTGAGATGTTCTCGAACATGCTCGAGTCAGCGGCGAAAGATTTCGTTGCGTACATCATGCACATTCAGGTGCAACCTGAAGAGATCGGCGAAGCGACGCCAGCGGCGACGGCTATCACCACGTCGGGCCCTGAGAGCCCCAGCGACGGGTCGGCGTTGCGCCAGGCCGCTGCTGCGCAAGCCGGTCGCGATGCGGCTGAGGGAACTGGGCTCGAGCGGGTTCAGGCCAATGCGACTGGCCCGGTGAAGACGCTGGTGCGCAGCGATGAGGAACGTACACCTCGAAACGCCGCCTGCCCGTGCGGTTCGGGTAAGAAGTTCAAGCAGTGCCACGGGCGCTGAGCGCCAACCATGATCGACTTCTCGACTGACATCGCCGCACAACGCAAGCGACTCAACGAAGCTGCGCAGTACCTACGCATCGACGAATTGCGCGAGCGTCGCCCTGAACTTGAAGATGCCGCTGCGCGTCCCGACTTGTGGGATGACCCGGAACGGGCCCGTCTCGTCACCGGCGAACTCGCTGGCGTTATCGACGACCTCAATACGTGGGACAAGCTGAGCGAGTCGCTCGACGAAGCCGAGACGCTTCAGGAACTTGGCGACGAGGCTGGCGACGATTCTCTCGAAGCGGAAATTCGTGCCCTCGTCGATGCCGCAGCACGCTCGTTTGACGAGCTTGAGCTTCGGTCCCTTCTCGCGGGCGAGTACGACGAGCGCGATGTCGTGGTCTCGTTGCAGTCAGGCGAAGGCGGAACCGATGCCCAAGATTGGGCCGAGATGTTGCTTCGCATATACCTAAAATGGGCCGACCAGCGCGGCTTTAGCGTGACCGTTGAATCGGCTCACGAAGGAAGCGAAGCCGGGCTCACCTCGGCCGAAGTGACGATCAGTGGCCGCTATGCCTATGGCTGGATGCGAAGCGAGAACGGCGTGCATCGGCTCGTGCGCATTTCCCCGTTCAACAAAGAAGGAAAACGCCAGACCGCCTTTGCGTCGATCAGTGTCGTTCCATTGTTCGATGAGTTGAACGACGAGGTTGAGGTCGACGAAACCGATCTGCGCATCGACACCTACCGCAGCTCCGGTGCTGGTGGACAGCACGTGAATGTGACCGACTCGGCGGTGCGGATCACCCACCTGCCTACTGGCACCGTGACGTCATGTCAGAACGAACGCAGCCAACACCAGAACAAAGACCGAGCGATGACCATGCTCAAGGCAAAGTTGTTGGACCTCGAACGCAAAAAGCGAGACGCAGAGATCGCAGAGATCGCAGGCGAGTCACAGAATGTAGGTTTCGGAAGCCAAATCCGCAGCTATGTGCTGCAGCCGTATGAAATGGTCAAGGACCTTCGAAGCGAGTTCGAAACTGGCGATGTGGCTGGCGTACTCGGTGGCGGTGTGCAACCGTTCATGGAGGCGTACCTGCGTCATATGCGGGCCAACGGCGAGAGCTAAATCTGTACCCGAGGTGCCCGCAATATGGCGCCCAATACGACTATGGTTTGGCGGTTCGCAAGGCGTCACGTGACCGAGTTGGTCACCCCTGCTGTCGGGACGGAACACACCCACCATGATCAAACTTGAGAATGTTTCGAAGGTATACAAGGGCGACGTCGTCGCGCTGCGCAACATCACGTGTGAGATCCAGAAGGGCGAGTTCGTTTTTCTCGTCGGCCCGTCCGGTTCTGGCAAATCGACGTTCATGCGCCTACTCAATAAAGAAGAGACTCCCGATAGTGGCGTCATCTATGTGGCAGGCAAAGACATTGGTCGTCTGAGTGGCTGGCGCGTGCCGTTCCTTCGCCGCAATATCGGGGCGATCTTCCAGGACTTCAAGCTTCTCGACAACCGCACCGTGTCACAGAATGTGGCCTTTGCTCTCGAGGTCATCGGCCGTCCTCGTCATGTGATCCAGACCCAGGTGCCAGCGATCCTTGAACTGGTCGGTCTTAGCAAAAAGGCCGACAACTACCCTGAAGAACTGTCGGGCGGCGAGCAACAGCGAGTGTCGATTGCTCGGGCGTTCGTCAACCGACCGCTGATCCTGCTCGCTGACGAACCGACTGGCAACCTTGACCCCGCGACATCAGTCGGCATCATGAAGCTGCTCGATCGCATTAACAAGACCGGAACAACTGTTGTTATGGCCACCCACGATCGCGGCATTGTCGACACCATGCGCAAACGCGTCGTTGAGCTTGATCACGGCACGCTTGCCCGTGACCAAGCCCGCGGCGTCTACGAGTAGATCACTATGAACTTCCGCATCGGCAACCTTGGGCGAGAGCTCAGCTACAGCATCCGGCGAAGTCCCAGCCTGTTCATCGGCACACTCGTGACGATTCTCATTTCGCTGACGGTCCTCGGCGGAGGGCTTGTCGTTCGCGAAGCGGTGAACGAGGCAACTGCTCGTTGGCAAGACGATGTTGAGTTCATTGTCTTTATGGACCCCGAAGCAAGCGCGCCAGAGATCAACGCAATCAGCGCAAGCTTGAGTTCCAACCCAGAAATCGATCGGTTTCAATTTGTCGACAAAGAAGCGGCCTTTCTTGAGTTCCAGACGTTGTTCAGCAACTCCGAACAGCTCGCCGACAGTCTGAGCGTGCAGGACATGCCCGTGTCATTCCGGGTGGTACCTGTCGACCCCGACGCCGCAATTGTCGAAACACTCGCTGATGACTATCGCGAGCAGGCCGGTGTCCTCGACGTCGCTGCAGCCGTCGACACCATCCGCCAAATCGAAGGCATCACCGGCAAGATCAATCAGGTGTTCACGGTCGTTGGGCTGTTGCTGCTGCTCTCAGCGTTGCTGCTCGTCTACAACACCATTCGCACGACGATCTTCGCTCGCCGGCGCGAAGTCGAAGTTATGCGGCTCGTCGGTGCATCGAACTGGTACATCCGAGCCCCGTTCATGACCGAGGGCGTGTTGCAGGGTTTGCTGGGCGGACTCATCACCTATCCATTCCTGCTTTGGTGGAACGGCTTTCTATCCAATCTCGAAGAGGACGGTTTGGCTCTCTTCGCCAGCCTTCAAGCCCCAAGCGGTGACATGCTTTGGATCTGGTTGCTGATGACTGCCCTCGGGGCCGTTATTGGTGCGATTGCGTCCACCGTTGCCCTGTCCCGGTTCCTGGACGTCTGACGCCCCCATTTTGTTCTGAGGTTCGCGGCCATGGCCGATCACATCTTCACAGGCTGCGGGGCAAAGGCGGCGGGGGTGTTTGGATGTTTCCTCGCGCTCGTGGTGTCGTTGGTGGTGCCGGCCACAGTCGGACCGTCAGATGCGTCGGCCAGCTTGCAGATCGAATGTCCGGGTGACCTGGTGCCCAGCGACGACGGGTTGTCCTGTCAGGTCGTTGACGACGAACCCGACAGCCCATCTGGCATCGGCTGTATCGACGGTCAGGTGCTTGACGAGACCGGACTGGCATGCATCGCCGATCCTGGCCCCGACAGCGATGACGCCGATGACGACAGTGACGGGACTGAAGACCCTGACGCCGATGAGAGCGAACCCGACGAATCGCCGTGCGACGAGGGCTTTGAGCTCGGCGCAGACGGCGAGACGTGCGTCGCGGTGCTGGCGCCCTGTGGCAGCGGAAAGATCCGCGACGACACCGGCGAGTGCGTGCGATCGTTCACCTGTCCCGAGGGCCAGATCCTGCAGAGCGACCGGTTGTCGTGCAGTACGAGCGGTTGTCCCGAGGGCCAGATCATCTCTCTCGATGGACAACGATGTATTGCCCCAGAGCCGCGTTGTCCTGATGGCACGCTTCGTCCCGTGGGTGGTGCGTGTCTCGAAGTCGTGATTGACGACGCAGAGGGTGCCGATAGCGGCGAGGTCACTGTCCGGTGTGCGACCGGTGACACCTACTGTCAGGCTCTCGTCAAACGTTGTGCCGAAGACCGCGCCGCCGGCAACCTCAGCGACACTGATTGTGCCGATCCCCGCCAGTCATGCGACAACGACGGGACCGCTATCGACGATTGCGAAGCACAGAACGCCCGGCTCCTTGACTGCGCGAGCCGCCAAGACGGTGACAGCGATGAAGGCTGCGAGGACCTCTGCCCGCCGCTGCACGAGCTCAATGGCACCGGGCAGTGCATCGAGTTCCTTGATCCGACCCATCCGTGCGTCTCGTTTGGAGCTGTTCCTGCAAGCGTCACGACGAACGAACAACTGAACGACTACTCGTTTTTGGCCGGAACCGGGCAATGTGTGACTCGGTGGGAGTTTTTGCGCCGACTCGGGAACTTTGAGGCAGCCGCCGAAGCCGAGGCGGATGCGCTTGCGCAGCTGCGCTCAACGACCAGTTCATACCTCGACCTCGGGCGCGAGCTCGACGCGCTCGACGCAGAACTTTCGCTTGCTGAAGGTTCCGTGACCGACCTGCGTGACCGGGCCGCGACCGCCGACGAGCGGCGCCGCTTGGCCGAGCAACGTCTGGATGAGACTCGAGTCTTGCTCGAAGAAGAGCAGGAACGGCTCAAGACCGAAGCCGTCGGGTTCTTCATTGGCGGCGGCGACGATGCCGTTGCGGGGGCAGTTCTGACCGCGTCGAATCTGACCGAGATCCGACTGGCTCAGGCGTATGGCCGGGCACTGACCAGGGGACAGGCCCAGTCAGTTGCTCGAATCAGCGAACTTGAGCGCGTCAACGCCGATCTGGTAGCGGCGCTCGAATCGACAATCTCTGACGTCGAACAGTCGCTCGTCCAGGCTCGAGCCCGTCAAGCTGATGTGGTGTCGCTGGTCGCTTCGGCCGAAGATCTTCGTTCAGAACAAGATGCGCTTCGTGACGAAGAGGCGCAGCTCGTATCGGACTTACGGGCCGACAAGGCTGTGTTCGCCCAGCAGCTGGGCGTCTTTGATCAGGCCTCGCGCGAGATTGCTGACATCGTCGGAGAATCCGAGTTTCTCGTCACACAGTTTGCCGAGTTCGATGGTCTGTTCTCGCACCCGCTGATACCGCCAGACGTATCTTCGGGCTTCGGGCCCCGGTTGCATCCAATCCTGGGCTACGTGCGAAATCACGACGGTCTTGACTACAGCGCCAACTTTGGCGATTCGATCTACGCAGCCGCGCCCGGTGTTGTCGAGGTTGCGGCCCCGTTCGGTGGCTACGGCCGCACGGTCGTGATCAACCACGGTGAGGGCAATCTCACGCTTTACGCCCATCTCAGTGTGATCGCAGCTGAGCCCGGCGAGACGATCGAACGGGGCGATGTGATTGGATTCGTGGGCTCAAGTGGTCTATCGACGGGCCCACATCTGCATTTCGAAATTTGGGTCGACGGAGAAACTGCTGTTGACCCACTTCCGTATCTACCGGTCGAGGACTAACCTTCAGTCCGTATCCAAATTTGGGGGAATCATGCCGCACAAGGTGCAAGGTGTCGTCGCACGAGCAGTCGGCGAGCCGGTCACGCTCGAAACGATCATCGTCCCTGATCCCGGGCCGGGCGAAGCACTCGTCAAGGTCCAAGCCTGTGGCGTCTGCCATACCGACCTGCACTACCGCGAGGGCGGCATCAACGACGAATTTCCGTTTCTGCTCGGGCACGAAGCCGCAGGCGTGGTCGAAGCCGTCGGTGGTGATGTCACTGATGTGGCGCCGGGCGACTACGTGATCTTGAACTGGCGAGCGGTGTGTGGCAACTGCCGGGCATGCAACCGAGGCGACGCGCAGTACTGCTTCAACACCCACAACGCCACCCAGAAAATGACCCTCGAGGATGGCACCGAGCTCAGTCCTGCTCTCGGTATCGGCGCGTTCGCAGAAAAGACGCTGGTTGCTGCAGGACAGTGCACCAAGGTTGACCCGACAGCTAGCCCGGCCGCGGCTGGGCTGCTTGGCTGTGGCGTGATGGCTGGTATCGGTGCTGCGATCAATACCGGCGAGGTCGGACGCGGTGACTCGGTCGCGGTTATCGGCTGCGGAGGCGTAGGCAACGCCGCGGTGTGTGGAAGCGAACTTGCTGGCGCAGCCACGATCATTGCGGTCGACGTCGACGATCAGAAACTTGCCTGGGCTAAAGAGTTCGGCGCAACCCACACGATCAATGCAACGACGGAGGACGTCGTGGAACGCATTCGGGAACTCACGGGGGGCAACGGTGCCGACGTCGTCATCGAAGCGGTCGGACTTCCTGCGACCTATGAGCAGGCGTTCTACGCCCGAGATCTCGCCGGCACCGTGGTATTGGTCGGTGTCCCGACGCCCGATATGAAGATCGAGCTTCCGCTGATCGACGTATTCGGTCGCGGCGGGTCGCTGAAATCGTCGTGGTATGGCGACTGTCTGCCGAGCAGGGATTTTCCTATGCTCATCGACCTCTATCTGCAGGGCCGGCTCAATCTCGATGGCTTTGTGTCAGAGACGATCGGCCTGGGTGACGTCGAAGAAGCGTTCCACAAGATGGAACGCGGCGAAGTGCTCCGCTCGGTCGTCGAGATTGTCTGAACCTGCACAATGGCACGCGGCCACGCTGGTCGCCGATTCGTGTTGGCAGCGCGAATGGACCGCAACCGAGATCGACGCTCTCTTGGGCTGGGTGGATCAGGTGGGCCCAGCGAACATCGTTGCGTATCCCAATCATTTGGCGGAATTCACCTGGTCGGGCCAACAGCTGACCTGTATGTATCAACGCCAGTACATCGAGTCGGCGTCGCGTTTCGCTGATGCGCCGACGATCGATGCCGAGTATCGCCAAGCTCTCGACCTGTTTGACGAGCTTCTCAACGACCCCCGGTTCTATGTGCAGATGACGTTTGAACCTGGGGACATGCAGTTCGTCCACAATCACTCGTTGTTGCACGACCGGACTCGTTTCGTCGACCACCTAGACCCGGCGGCTCGCCGCCACCTGTTGCGGCTGTGGATGTCGCTTCCAGGAGATCGGGAACTTGATCCGGTATTCGCTCAGCGTTATGGCAGCACGACTGTCGGCGACCGCGGCGGTATCAGCGTGGGCAACGCGGTTCCGATCATTTCGCTCGAGCCTTAGGCGTTCAGATCTCAGTCGTTCGGGGCCCAGCCGCTCGAGCCGTAGGGGCTAGGGCCGCTACGCGTCGACGAAACCCCTGAACGGCAGCGAGTCGTCGCGGCGGAGCCAGTTCTCGTCCTGCCAGTCCGCAGTTCCGTCGACGACGTGCAGAGTAAATGCGTGTCGGGGATGCGCAGATCGGTTGCGATCGCTCCAATGTGGAAGCGCCCCGTCGAGCAGAATCAATGTGCCTGCAGAAGCCGGGAGAGCAACAGCCTGGTCGATCGGATAGCCAGTGTCATCGAAGACCGTGGTCGTAGCGACATTGCCTTCGCGCACAAATCTGGACTTCACGTCGAGTGCATGCCCACCCGGAATGGCCCACATGCAACCGTTCTCGGTGGTGGCATCGTCGATGGCGAACCACGCGCCAACAACCGAGCGCGGCTCAGTCCACAGGAAGGAATGATCGGTGTGCCATGTGACTTCGCCGCCGATATTCGGATGCTTGAAGATGTACATCGACTGCACAAGCTGTGGCATGTGCATGCCGAGGTCAGCGAACGCTCCAGCAAGCTCAGGCGTGCGACAGAAGTCGGAAAACACCGGATCAAGGTCATGTAGCGCATGGCCCAATTTGTTCAAGCGTCGGCCCTCGGCCTCGAAGAAGCCGCGAATCTTGTCTCCGGATTCGAGAAACCACGGATCCTCGCCATGGGCTGGGTCAGTCGTCGAGAAGACGGTGCTCGCATCTTCTGCGATGGCCTGATCTTCGAGCTCGCCTGCACGCTGCCGAAGTGCGGTGAGCGAGGATTCGGCGACGAAGTTCTCGATGACGAGGTAGCCGTCGTCTCGAAAGGAAGTCAGTTGGGCAGCAGTGAGAACCACGCTGATTTCATATCAGGCGCGAGACTGATTGCATGATCTCTCTGGTGATTGATACCGATACGGGCAGTGACGACGCCATTGCTTTGCTGATGGCTGCGGCTCACCCGCAGGCGACCATCGCTGCGGTGACGACCGTTGCCGGCAACGTCGGACTAGCTCAGGCAACCCAAAATGCAGGCCGCACCCTCGAAGTCGCTGGACAGACGGAAATCGCTTTCTTCGTTGGCTGCGATCGTCCGTTGGTTCGCTCCCTCGAAACTGCGATCGACGTGCACGGATCCGATGGTTTGGGCGACACCCACCAGCCTGTGACCACGATGGTGGCCAGTAGTGAGCACGCGGCGGCAGCGCTGGTGCGATTGGCTAGCGAATCGCCGGGCGAGCACACCCTGGTTGCGCTCGGGCCGCTGACCAACATCGCTGTGGCGCTTGCCATCGATCCTGATCTGCTGACCCGCTTCCGCTCAACCGTCATTATGGGCGGTGCTCCCGACATGGTGGGCAATACCTCTGACATGGCGGAGTTCAACATCTGGGTTGACCCCGAGGCCGCCGCTCGGGTCTTCGCCGCACCTGGACACCGGGTGATGGTCGGGTGGAACGTTGCAACCTCGGCGGCGCTCGTGACGCCGGAACAACGTCAGGCTATGGGCGAGCTTGGCACGGCAGCAGGAGTATTTGCCCGAGATGTAACCGCAGTCGTCGAGTCCTTCTGTCATGAGCAACTCGGGTTGCCGGTGTTTGCGCTGCCGGATCCGATCGCCATTGCCATTGCGCTGGACCCCAAAATCGCGACACGGGTTGAGACACGGGGGATCCGCGTTGGGTTGAGCAACGATGCCCGAGGTGCCACGTTCCCGACGTGGGTCACCGACGACCTACCCGTGACTGACATCGTCTACGAAGCAGACGCCGAGGCTTTCGCCGCCCAGATGATGCAGGCACTCGCAACGCTCGATTGATCGGGTTCGTTCAGCGTCGTGCAGACAGTGACCGGCGCGTCAACCGCCGCCCTTTCGGTACGGAATGCCGAGCGCGGCAGGCATGCGTAACCGCTGCGAGAAGAACACCAGCACGAGTAATACGAGGACATACGGAAGGATGTTGCTCCACCAGTTCGGCACCGTGTCGCTCGCGAGGTACCAACCGAACGCACCGACGGCGAGCAGACCGGCAAGGATCGCGTCAACGGTCTTGTTCCGGGTGAGAGCCCAAATGCCGACGCCGACCAGCACGATGGTGTTCACGAGCAGCATGCCGTGCGAGGCAGTGCCGTCGAGATCTTTGAGGTCGAGACCAAACACATAGCCGAACAGCAACGCTCCGAACAGGACGCCGCCTGGCCGCCAATTACCGAAAATCAGCGCTGCCAGACCGATGTAGCCGCGGCCGGCACTGTTACCGCCCTGAAACAGGCCAGAAAGCTCGGTGGATATAAACGCTCCACCGAGACCGGCAAGCCCGCCAGAGATGATCACACCGACGTACTTGTA
>CALDYC010000078.1 GCA_937941245.1 uncultured Acidimicrobiales bacterium
CCCCTGCGACGCTTGCACGCGCAACGACTCGGGGTTGTCGGGGGCCAGCGCAATCGCGGCCTGGTTGGCGACCAACTGGGTTGCACCAACTTCGGCGTCGATATGCACTTCGGCCGGCGCCTGTAAACCAAAGAACCGTCGGGCGGTTTGATCAGGCATGACGATCGCACTCAGCAGATCCGGTTCTCGCAACACGTTCTCGATGATTCCGATGACGATGAAACTCTGATCGCCAATGAATATCGCTGGTTGCGTGTCGACCCGAAAGATGTTGAGCCGCTCGGCAGCAGCTGGGCCCAACACGACGACCGCGTCGGATCGATCGTTGTGACCATTATCAAAGAAGCGACCGGTGCGCATCGTGCCGCGCACGGCGTCGAGCAGGCCGCCCGAAGTTGCGATCACGCTGATCTGGTGCTCGTTGATGCCGAGCGGGTCGACCACAGGAACCGAACGCGACAACGCGTTCGCCACGTCGACGTCGCTCTTCGTGCCCGCCGCCGTCACGCCGTTCAGTCGGTTCAATCGAACTTCGGTGTTCCAGGGAATCGAGCTGGTCGTGGACGAGTTGCCAAAGCCAGTGTCAGCGGGACTGATCTGCACACGAGTTTCTGAGAGTTCGTCGAACCGGCTGACGATTTGATTTCCGGCTGTCTTGGCAAGACCCAGTGTCGACACCAGAGCCGAGATGCCAAGCACGGTTCCCAGTGCGGTAAGGATCAAGCGACCTGGTCGACCCAGTAGCCCACTGATCATTTCGTCGACAACGTCGCGGAGTCCGAATCGTGGCTTGATCACCTCGTTCGAACCTGCAGACGTCCCGCCTACGTCAGCCATAGTCGATGCATTCATAGCGACGTCAACGTTCCGTCGGTGATCCGCACCTGACGTTCGGCGCGTGCTGACACATCAAGATCGTGAGTAATGACTGCCATGGTCATACCGCCTTCATGTAGCGAATCGAAGACCCGCATGATCTCGTCTGACATCTCAGTATCAAGGTTGCCTGTCGGTTCATCGGCGAGCAACAGGCTCGGTTCGCTCACCAGTGCCCGGGCAACGGCGACACGCTGTCGCTCGCCGCCAGAGAGCGTGCGAGGGGTGAAGTCCAGTCGATGTGACATGCCGACTCGTTCGAGGGCAGCTTCGGCTCGCGAAGCTCGTTCCCGTCGAGGCATGCGGTTGTAGACCTGCGCCAGTTCGACGTTCTCACGCACCGATCGGTGGTGCAGCAAATGAAACGACTGGAAGACGAAGCCGATCCTGCTGCCACGCATGCCGGCGCGGGCATTGTCGCCAAGGGCTCCGGTATCGATGCCATCGAGGAAATAGCTGCCAGTGGTCGGCCGGTCGAGCAATCCCAGCAAGTGGAGCAAGGTCGACTTACCCGAACCTGACGGTCCCACTATCGACACATACTCGCCTCGATTGATTCGCAGATCAGACGGTTTGAAGGCCTCGACAGGTGCTGGGCCAGGGAACGTTCGACCGACCTTTTGCAAGTCGATCACCGCATCAGGCGCCGCGGAGCGAGCCACGGCGACGGCGCTCTCTGGCATGGTGCTGATATCGGTCATGAAGGCTCTTCGTCTGCAGACGCGATCAGCGCCTGCTCAATGCCAACGACAACCATGTCGCCGGCGGCAATGTCGCGGCCGAGTGATCGGATCTCGACCAGGCTTCGGTTTTTGTCCGACAGACCAACCTCGACGACGACAAGTTCGCTGTTGTCGTCATCGACCAGAAGCTCGACTCGTGAACTGCCGTCGGCACCGGCGGACAGGGCCGCGAGCGGAACGGCCAGAACTTCGCCTTCGCTTCGTTCAAGCGGAATCTGCATACGGAAATTGATTCCCACAAGGTCGGTGACCGAATACTCACCTGTTGGCGTCACAAGCATGTAGTACCGAGTGTCGGCAACGCCACCAGTACCGGTGCGGTCTGCGAGTTCAGTGATCTCGCCTTCGAGCTCGATGCCGAGTGCTTCGCTGTCGATCACGACCCGCTGGCCGACCTCGAGCAGTGGACGGTTCGCTTCGGACACACCGGTCGTGATCCGAACTTCGGTGCCGCTGATTCGCATGACGGCGCCGTTCACGATGTCGCCTCGATCTACGTTGACCGAAGTGATCGTGCGAGGAAGCGAAGGCAAGAACACAACCTCGGCCATAGGCAGTCGCACACCGATCTCTTCTTCGAGCTCAGCCAGCGTTTCCTCAGCCTCGCTGAGATTGTCACTAGCGGTATTGACCGCCCGATTCAGGTTCGACGTGTCGACACCGTCGGCCGCCTGGGCCGCGTTCAAATCGTCGAAGTCGACTAGTGCTTGTTTGGCTTGGTCGAGTGCGTCTTCGGCGGCCGCTATCCGATCTCGGTCAGCTTGTTGAGCCTGCCCCAGTTGATCCTGCAGACTGCGCAGACCTTCGACTTGGCCTGACGCATCGGCATCGGCCAAGGCATTGATCGCGGCCAGGGTTTGACTGTTCGGGGCCCGAGCATCGTTGAGCGCATCTTCGCGGTCGTCGATCGCGGCGATGAGATCCCGGCGCCTTTGCGCATCCTGGAGCTGCTCGGAACGACTCGGCGGGGCAAACGCTTCGTTCAAGTTGTCGTTGGCGTCGGCGAGCGACTGTTGCGCTTGCTCGACCGAGTTCCGCGCCTGGTCCAGGCTGGCTTCTTCGCCGTCGCTCGCGGACCGGGGCTCATAGCCAACTGCCTCGTACATGGCCCGAATTGCCTCTTCGGTTGCGGCGCCATAGAGCGTGTCAGGTTCTGCATCGAGGAAGCCCAGCCGAGCCAGAGAGGTCTCGAGCTGCAGCACATCATCACCAGCGAGGCCCGGCTTGAACTCACGAAAGGCCGGAAGGTCGCCTTCGAGCACAAACACGGGACGGCTCGATACTTCAATCAACACGTCGCCCTCTTCGACGACGGTGTCCACGTCTGGCACTCGACCGGTGACCACACGAGAGGTTCCGTCGCCCAGTGCAGCATCGAGCACCAAATCGACAGCGCCTTCAAACTGAGCGTCGCCGCGGACCACGACATCGTTGGACAACGCAACCGATTCAACCGGTACCGCGATCTTCGATGCCTCGGGTGCGGCAACCTCAGCACGAGCATCTTCAGGCGACTCAAGCTGTTGGCCGAGAGCAAACCCCCCTGCTCCAAACAGCACTGCGCCGAGCAACACCGCGATGAACGTGCGCTTGCGACTCTTCATTGTGAACCTCCAGGGGCGTCTAGCGCCAGCAGTATCAATGTAAAACCTAAGACCAAGGTGAGAATGTTGTGGCGCGGGCTCACGTGGCTCGCCACCAACCTGGTGCAACCTCGTCGACTTCGCCGCGATGCACCATGCGATCGAGGTGCAAATGAGCCGTGCGGCGCTCGACCGAGTCGGCAAATACGTGCTCAACATGGGGTCGATACACGAACCGATGGGCAACCATGTCGTCAACCGTTCGGGGCTCTGCGAGGAAGTCGAGCATGGCCCGGTGCCGGCGTTCGATCACCGCGTGGAAGTTGTCGACAAGTTCAACAAACCGGTCGCGGCCTTCGATGATTCCTTTGTGGTGGAAGGTGACATACCAGTCAGCCTCTTCCTCACGGATCTTGTGCAGGCTCTCATCAAAGTCCTCCAAGCTCGACCACACATCGCCGTAGTAGGGCCCGAACCCGGTCAAGTCGATGTCTGACAGGAAGAACACTCCCCCATCGATCCGGAAGCCGCTGTGCCCGCGGGTATGCCCGGGCAGATGAACAGCTTCGACGCTGACTCCGCCCAACTCGAAGACATGGCCATCGGTGAAACCGTGAGCATCGGGCCGAGGGGTGTAGTGGAACTCGTCGAGAATTTGGGCACCAAAATCGGCTCGCGTCTGGCCTTCGAGCCCATAGACGTCGAGCAAACCGTCGAGGCTGACAGCACCCGGAAGGTCCTCGACATGGATGTGAACTTTGGCGTCTGCGAAGAAGCCGTTGCCTGGCAGGTGGTCTTCGTGCGCGTGGCTGTTAAGGACGGCATCGACCGGCATGCCCGCGCCGCCATTGGCTACGACGGTGACCGATGGGTCGATGATCACCGTCTCGCCGTCGCCGCGAACGACCACCGAATTGCCGGACGGATACGCACCCTTGTCAGCACCTTCGAGCACCGTGACTCGATCTGTGAGCGCAAGGGCAAGGCTTCCCCAATCCATGGTATGCACCTTAGTGCGCGCGCAATCCCCCGATCGCATCATCGCTACTCTTCGTGGGTGGTTCCGTTGGGACTGGTCGAGGACATATCCCCAGTTGATCAGCGGGCGAACTTTGACAATCTCGCGCAGTGCCTTCGCGACAATGATGAGGTTGGTGTCGCCCAGAGCATCAGAACCCTGATCGACCTGCACAATTGATCATGTGATCATCTACCCAATGCGCCACCGACGATGAACGCCGTCGAGCCGAGTCGCCCAACTGCCGACGAAGTCATCGCCGAGCTGACACGAGACATTCAGGCACTGGCAGGCCCCAGCGCCCAGCCACGGCCAGAGCAGATCGAAGCTGTCACCGCCGTTGTCACAAACCGGCAGCGCACTTTGCTCGTCGCACGAACCGGTTTCGGCAAGTCCGCTGTCTACTTCTCGTCGACCCGCATGTTGCGGGCTCGAGGTTGGGGGCCGACTGTGGTCGTGTCCCCGCTGCTTGCGCTCATGCGAGATCAGGTCGCGGCAGCAGACAAGCTTGGCCTGAACGCCGTCACAATCAACTCGTCAAACACCGATGCCTGGGACGAGATCGAGGCGCAGATCTCAGCAAACGCGGTCGACCTCATGCTCATTGCTCCCGAGCGGCTGGCCAATCCCGGGTTCCGGCGACGGGTCTTCAACACGTTGCAGCAACAACCTTTCATGCTCGTATGCGACGAAGCACATTGCATCAGTGATTGGGGACATGACTTCAGGCCCGACTACCGCAGGCTGCGCCAGCTGCTCGCCGACCTGCCCGCGTGGACACCTGTGCTCGCCACGACGGCGACCGCGAACCAACGCGTAACTGACGACATCGCCGCTCAGCTCGGCGAGGACAGCCTGGTGCTGCGAACCACACTCGACCGCGAGTCGTTGCATCTCTCAGTCGTCGATTTGGCAAACGACGCTGAACGCTTGGCATGGCTCGCCGAGACGCTTCCATCGCTCGCTGGTTCGGGCATTGTGTACACGCTCACCGTTGCCCAAGCCCACGAAACCGCTGACTGGCTGCGTCTTCAGGGTCACGAAGTCGGGGCCTATACCGGCCAAGTCGATCCTGATGAACGGATCGATCTCGAGGCTCGGTTGCGCAACAATGAGATCAAGGCATTGGTTGCCACAAGTGCGCTCGGCATGGGATTCGACAAGGGTGACCTGGCCTTTTGTGTGCATCTCGGCCTGCCCCCGACACCAGTCGCCTACTACCAACAGATTGGGCGTGCTGGTCGCAATATTGATCGAGCCGAGGCGATCGCTGTTCCACGCCCAATCGAAGATGCCCGCATTTGGAAGTGGTTCGAATCCGTGGCCATGCCGAGCGAGCAGCTCTGCCTCGATGCGCTCCACCAACTGAACCCGGTCGAGCCGACCAGCATCGCGGACCTAGAGCGCGCCGTGAACCTGGGCCGGTCGCGTCTGTCGACATTGATGAACATTCTTGAAGTCGATGGTGCGGTCGAGCGAATCGGCTCGGGCTGGATCCGGTCGGACTTCCCGTGGCAGTACAACCACCAGATCGCATCGTCGCTTCGTGAGCTGCGTCGAGATGAGAGCGACCAGATGCTCGCCTGGGCCGACCTCGACAGCTGCCGATTGCGCTTCCTGCGCGAAGCCCTCGACGATGCCGAAGCAGTCGACTGCGGACGCTGTGACCGCTGCACCGGTCATACCTGGCAGCGTGACCCTGACGACGAAATGATCATGCGGGCCGCAGAACATCTGCAGGGTGGAGATGTGCTGATCGAGCCACGCCGCCAGTGGCCGACCCGTATCGCTGAGCCCAAAGGCCGCATTGCCAAAGAGCACCAGCATGAGCCGGGCCGCGCTCTCGCGCGACTCGGCGACGGCGGGTGGGACGCCCGCGTCGATCCGCTCATCAGCGCCGCCAGGCGGGGTGACCCGGTCACCCTCGACGAGCAGTTCGTCGCGGGTTGCGCAGCGGTGCTCAAGCGTTGGAACTGGCCAGCCCGACCGCTGTGGATCTGCCCCATGCCGTCACGACGAGGGGCAACACTCGTCGATGCAGTTGCTGAGACGCTTGGGACAATCGGCAAGCTTCCGGTGCACCGCGCGGTTCGTGAACACCCCAACGAAACTGGCGACGCCGCGTTCCAAGCTGACCAGGCGAACTCAGCACATCAAGTACTCAACGTCTGGAATCGGTTGACGGTCGACCCAGGTCTGCTGCCCGACGCTGTGGTGTTGCAGGGGCCGGTGCTACTGGTCGACGATGAGGTCGACAGTCGCTGGACGATGGCGGTCGTTGCCAGTCGCCTGCGAGCGGCCGGGGCCGGACCGGTCCTTCCGTTTGCCCTCAGATCTCGCTGATCTCACGCTGGTTCCCCGTCACGCTCTAGCGTCGGGTTGTGGACAACGATCTGTTGATGACGATTGCGCTCGACGAAGCAAAGAAGGCGCTCGAACACGGCGACGTTCCGATCGGAGCGGTCGTTGCCCTGAACGGCGCAGTGATCGCAACGGCGCACAACGAACGCGAACTGCTTGGCGATCCAACTGCCCATGCTGAGGTGCTAGCTCTTCGGCGAGCCGCCGAGACGGTCGGCACTTCACGCCTTGACGGGGCAACGCTCGTCACCACACTTGAGCCATGCCCGATGTGCGCGGGGGCTGCCTTGCTCGCGCGGGTTGAGCGAGTGGTGTTCGGAGCGGACGACCCCAAAGCAGGAAGCCTGGGGTCGCTCTACAACATCGGCTCCGATCCCCGCTTGAACCACGAGTTCGAGGTGATCTCACGAGTTCGAGCCGACGAATGCGCCGGACTCTTGCGAGCCTTTTTCGCCGACCGTCGCAGCTGAACCCGCAGCACTGTCATCACAACAGAAGCGTCGACGACCATGTCCGCCCCCACTGAGTGAGACACGGGTCACATCGATTTCGAACCCAGGAGGGAATGAGCGGCGCAGTCAGACGGTTCTGTATGACATACCGGCACCGATGGGAACGCCCCCCTTCCCAACGGTGCCGAAGGTCGCCTGAACCTGGCGGCGGTCTCCTCCCAGACCGCCGCCTTTGGCGCGTCGGTTCATTGGTTGAACACCAGGTGGGCAGCAGCGAGATCTTCGAGCGCCGTACCCGCCGACTTGAACAACGTGACCTCATCTGTCGACCCGCGGGCTAACGCCGGTCCAGCGACCAAGCTGGCAAGATCCCCGATGATGTCGTCCACGGTGATCACGCCGCTAGCCAATGGCTGCGCCAGGTCACCCGCGAGCACTCCGTCTTCGTGGGTGTCAACCCAGATCCTGGCAGTACGTACCAGGGCGTCATCGGTCTCTCGCATGTCGGCGGTAAAGGCCCCGATCAGGTCGACGTGTGTGCCCGGCGCAACATGCTCGCCGAGAACGAGCGGAGCGTGCGACCCGGTTACACACGTAATGACATCCGAAGCGGACACCGCAGCACCGAGATCTTCGGCGGCGCTCACCCGAACCTCGCCACCGGCTCGATTGGTCAGTCCAGCGCGTTGCAAGCCGTCGGCGATCGCCACCGCGTTGTCGAACCTGCGTCCCCAGACCCTCACCATCGAGTAGTCACGGACCGCCGCGTGTGCCTGAGCGACCATCGGCGACAGTGCCCCAGTTCCAACGACAAGCAGCGAATCAGCGTCTGCTCGGGCCAACCGCTTGGCAGCGACCGCCGAAGCTGCTGCGGTGCGTCTGGTCGTCAACTCGTTGCCGTCACAGGCGCCGATCAACACGCCGGTCGAGGCATCGAACAGCAGTACGCCAGCGTTCACCGTTGCGTGCTCATTGAACTGGTTGTCGGGAAAGAAGGTCACGGCCTTAACCGCGATGACCCCGCCGACGGTCCAGCCGGGCTTGAGCAGTAGCGACGCAGTCTGGCGATCTGGTACCTCAACTGGGGCCACGAACCGGGCCGGCGCTATGGCTGCCGGGTCGACCACCACAGATTCGATTGCCTCGATCAGCGCCAACCACGGCAGCCGCTTAGCGACATCTGCAGGTCCGAAAGCCTTCACGTATGCACCCTAGATTCCCAGGTTGCCCCGCAGCTCACCCGTCGCAAACGAACTACTGTCAGAGGGTGCCGCTGCGTCGTGTTGTTGCTGTCATTGGCGGCGGTATTGCGGGCGCAACCGCCGCCTGCCACATCGCCCCAGAACACGACGTTGTGCTTCTGGAGCAAGAAGCGGAGCTGGCGTTTCATACCACCTCGCGATCGGCGGCGATCTGCCTAGAGCACGACGGCAACAACGTGTGGCGTGGTTTGAACCAGTCGTCGCGGAGCTTCTTTGAGACTGCCCACGACGAACTCGATGCTCCACTGCTTGAGCCGCTTCCGGTGCTCAATGTCCACCTCGAAGCTGCGCGAAACGAAGCGCTCGCCGACGCCGCGATGGGGACCCAACGAACCCCAGCGGTGCGATTTGTTGACACCGATGAGCTTCAGTTGCTGTGCCCGCCAATCGACACTGCGGTGGTTGGGTGCGGCGTCCTCGAAGCATCGGCGGCGTCGATCGATGTCATGGCGATACACCAGCTCTATGTGCGCCGAGCCATGTCTCACGGAGCGCAGGTGCTACGCAACGCTCGGGTGACCGCGATCGAGCGTCATTCGGCTGCGGCAATCGATGGCGAATTTCCAACATCGTTGACCGAGCGCGGTGTGCACGAGAAAGACCTTGCCCCTAACCGACTGCGATGAACGGTCGCTGCGGTCGGCACATTGCACTGGTTGGCGAGGTGACTGCTTGCCGACACCTCGCCAACGAGCAGCGACTCAGCCCACGTGCAACCTCATCGATCAACCTTGCGTCCGACAACAAGCACTACGCCACCGAGCATCAGCAGACCCATCGCTGAAACGAGCAGGCTTTGGTCTGATCCGGTGAAGGCCAACTCGGGTTGGTCAGCCGCAACTGCAGCCGGCGCCGGCCCAGAGGGCAGCGACGTTGGCGTAGCGAGCGGTTGAATGTTGGGGTACGGGTACTGGGGGGCAGACACTGCGACAGCCGTAGGTGTTGCGGTTGGCCCGGCAGTGGGCGTCGCCTCGGCTGTCGCGGATGGAACCGCAGTAGATGTTGGCGTCGGTTCCACAGTTGGTTCCACAGTTGGTTCCACCGTCGGCTCCACAGTTGGTTCCACCGTTGGTTCCACCGTCGGCTCCACGGTTGGTTCCACCGTCGGCTCTGGTTGCGCTGCGGTTGACACGCGGGCAAGACCCACGCCTCCACCCGAAGACTGACAGGACTGGAGAAGATTCTTGGGGTTCACAATTTGCGATCCGCCTGCGCCTCCGTCAACGTCAAAGTTGAAATTCGGGATTCCCAGCGATCCGGTAGCAGCAGTACCTGCACCTGTATTGGTTGTTGTTGGCATACCGACGCCATGTACCCACAC
>CALDYC010000079.1 GCA_937941245.1 uncultured Acidimicrobiales bacterium
TGCATGACGCCGCGGCCGAACTGAGCGACCTTGCCGGTGATCTTGAGGTCAGTGCTGATATCGACCTGCGTTCGATCCCCGATCGGCTGCATCTCCGCGGTGATGAGTGCTTGGGCATTTCCGGCACCACGCGAATCGCGCCCCTTGCCGTCGATGACTGCTCGATGAGCGTCGTCATCGCGTTCGACGAACGCCGCCGTTCCCCGATATTCGGCGGTAACGGGTCCAACCTTGATTTTGACCGCTCCGCTGTAGACGCCGTCCTCTTCGCCAGACAATTTTGCGCCTGGCAGGCAGGGTGCAATCTCGGGAATGTTCGTGAGCAGGTTCCATGCCTGGTCGATGGGCGCATCGATGACAAACGAGTTCTCAATTTTCATTGGCTTCACCATTCACGGTTTGCGAGGTTTCGCCGGTGCGGCGACCTGGCCCATGTTGGTGCCCGGGGCTAGGCGAGTGCAACCCAGCAGGTCCGTTCGTCGATCTTCACGGCCGACCTCGTAGCGACGAACACGCAACGGACGGACGACGACTCGACGACAACAGTGCCGTCAGTGCCAAACCCGGCTTCTCTGCGAGAGGTTGCTGGTCACGACCCCAACGATGGTGTTCACATGCGCTCGTCCGAACTGCGACGAGTCGTCGCCAAACGGGCTGCGTAGTCGGACGTAGTCGCCCTCGACGGCGTCGACGTACTTGATCACATCAAGGTTCTTGAACGGGTGCCGGACGATCGCCACCGCGCCGGGGCGAACGCGGCGCATGGCCGCACCAGAGGCGAGCAGCACCAGATCACCATCAACAAATGCTGGGGTCATGCTGTTGCCTGACACCCGGAAGCGCCGCCTTCTGCGCATGACGAAACGGCAGAACTCGGCGAATACCCACAACGCTCTAGTCATGTTGGGCCAACCAGGCAAAAAGAGCAATCGGCCTGCTGCAGGTGCAGCAGGCCGACATGAAATACGTTTCGTACCAGCGATCAGCCGACTGCTGGGACCCAGGCCACGTCGCGGTTCTTTGACTCCCAGAAGATCTTGTGAATCTTCTCGACCGATGCCATGAGCTCTTGGGCTGCGGCAACGTCAACGTTCTGCTTGGTCTGCGAGCATAGCTTGGTTGCGTTCCAGATGATCTCGTGCAGGTCTGGATAGGTCTCGAGATGGGCTGGCTTGAAGTAGTCGGTCCAAAGGACGAGGATTTCGTGCTTGGTGGCCTCGGCCTGCTCTTCCTTAATGGCCGCAAAGCGGCTCATCGAGTTCAGATATCCGGCCCATGCGGCATCGTCTGAACCCTCTGGCACGTGCAGGTCGAGCATTTTCTTACTCATTGACAGGACGGCTTCGGCGGTCACCCGGGCTGATGCCGGGTCGTACACGCCACAAGGTCCATCGCAATGTGCTTCGGCCACAGGGGCAGTGAACATTGCCTGCACTCGATCACGCATGCTCATGGTGGTGCTTCCTTCAGAGATTGTCGGTGTTGAACAGGTGCAACAGTACGCGTCGCGGCCCGCTACCGCCACCTCAGTTCGCTGATTCGTGATGACCAATGTGTGTGATTGCAGGCGCGGAGTGACACACTGACGTGGTTTCAGCTGCATGAAGGAGTGCCATGTTGCGCCACTGTGTGATGTTCCGCTGGGCGGAAAACGTTTCGGATCAAACCGTGCAAGCGGTTAGCGACGGGCTCGACGCTCTGGCAGCCCTTGCCTGCATTGAGGTGTTTCGCCACGGTACCGACGCTGGCCTGTCCGAGGGAAACTGGGACTACTCAGTCGTCGCTGATTTCGTCGACGAGGCGGCCTACCGCGCCTATGCGAGCGACGACGACCACGTCCGTCTCATAGCCGAAGTGATCAAGCCAAACATCGTCGATCGAGCTGCCGTGCAGTTCAGGTTCTGATCAGCCGAGCGTCACCTTTGACACGAAGCCGTTGTCAATCTCAAAATTCAGCCGATCGGCGACATAGTCCTGGGTCACAGCAAACCACTCACTGTCGATACGCACAATGCGGGCCCCCTGCCCCGCCATGGTTTCGACTTCGGAAAGTTCCAATCCGATATACGCGCTCACGTCGGGACACTGAGTCGGCAACGTCGGCCCACAATTGATGTCGCACCCTGGAGCAAGGTCGCATGCAAGACCGTCGTGCACCTCGACGGTGCCGCATGGGCTGACACCACTGCCGCCGGCGTGATTCCACTGCAGCTCAACGACGTACGAGCCAGGCTCGGCATAGAACGCCTGTGAGATTGGGCGGGGATCGATCGTGCCGTCGCCATGGTCGAACGCCAGGTCCACCGGCAGCCCGGGCGGGGTCACAATCGACCGATAGGTGAGGACTTCGTCGACCGCGACCCGTGGACCGCCTTCAATCACGCAAGCAACCGATACATCGACCGCGTGTGGTGGCGCCTCAGATGGGCAGCCAGCGTGTGGCGCCAACGGGTCACACACCCGCTGCCCGCAGATCCACGCCGGTTCATCTGCCGGACCTTGCCCGACGTAGCAGGCATCGGAAGCAGACGGGCTGGGATCACTGGTGGGTTGTGGAACTGGTGTCGGCGCGGCGGCAGAGGCCGGAGTCGGGTCCGGCTCTGGCGTTGCTGGTTCTGGCGTGGCTGACTCTGCCGCTGGAGCCACCGAGGCGCCAGCCGTGCCCTCCGGTTCGGAGAGAGCGGGTGTCGACGTCGCAGCGACGTCAGGCTCAGAACCGCAGCCCGCGGCGACCAAGCAAAACACGGCCATCACAAGCCACAATCGCCCGGTAAAGATCCGGCCATTTTGAGGCACTCGTAGCGTCTTCATGCAGGTCAGACGACGACAACCCGGCGTTGGTTCCCGAAGTCTCGAGAAACTTGCTAGGTCTGGTCGGATGACAGCTGGCGGTAGGTCCCGCCCTGGAAAATCAGCGGACTAGCTGCCGGTTCTGGGGCTTCGAGACGGCGCACAGCGCACAGCGCTAGTTCGTGGTCGCCCGCAGGAATGACCTCGCGAAGCGACAGCGCTATCCAGGCCGATGTCCCCGCAAACTTTGGTGCACCATCGACGACTGTCCACTCAAGTCCATCGAAGCGGTCCGCTAGTTCTCGCATGCAGGCGTTGCTCACCTCAACTTGTTCAGCCGACAGCACATTGACGCCAAGCGCATCGGCCGTTCGAAGCTGTTGCCACGTATAGGACGTCGTGGTGCAAAAGAATCCGGCGAGTGGCGGGTCGAGCGAGATCGATACGAAGCTGCCGATGACCATTGCGACCGGTGCATCGTCAACGATTGCAGTCACCACCGTGACGCAGGTCGGGACCTGTCCCATAACCGATCGAAAGTGTTTTGGGTCGATTGCTTCACTCATGGCTCAGAACCTAATCGACCCCTGGCACTCGATGTCCAGGTCCTGGCTCACTGGCGAGGTTCGCGTGGCAATCCGAGAACTCTCTCGCCGAGAATGTTTCGCATGATGTTGCTGGTGCCGCCCATGATTGTGTACCCAGGCGCATAGACGATGCCGTGCGTGACGTCGTTCCACAGTGTTGCTTCGGCTCCAAGGGTCTCAGCCACGAACTCAGCGACTTTCCACTCGTGCTCGGTGCAATACGCCTTGGTCGCGGCACTGAAGCCGGCAGGCGCCTGACGTAGCACTTCTCGGTAGACGAGCAACCGCCCGATGCGATAGCCCGATTCGAGACGGGCAATGCGTTGGCGGACGATCATGTCCGAGCGGTCCGCTCGTTCGAGTGCGATGTCGAACAGCGCCCGGTTGGAGACCAATCGGTCAATGCCGCCGCGTTCGTGTTGCAGCTGCACCATGGTCTGTTTGAACGCATCGCCTTCGATGCCGACAAGATTCTCGACAGGAACTTTCACGTCGGTGAAATACACCTCGCAGAAATGCCGATTTGTCGTCATGTCTTGGATTGGGCGCACTTCGATTCCGGGCAGATCCATCGGGACGACGATCTCGGAGATGCCCTTGTGCGGCGGGCCGTCGGTTGAGGTGCGACAGATCAGGTAGCAGTAGTCGGCCTGGTCCCCGAACGAGGTCCAGATCTTCTGGCCGTTGACGACGAAGTGGTCCCCGTCGCGGATGGCACTGGTCTTGAGCGACGCCAGGTCCGAACCAGAGTCTGGCTCTGACATCCCGATGCACCATGTGGTGTCGCCCGACAACATGGCTGGCAGATACTCGGCCTGTTGATCTGGTGTGCCATAGGCAATAAGCGTCGGTCCCATCTGGCGATCGGCGAACCACATGGCAGCTATTGGTGCTCCTGCCCCGATCATCTCCTCGGCAACGATGACTCGTTCGATCGGTGGCCGGCCTTGACCGCCGTGTTCGGTTGGCCAGCCCATACCGATCCACCCTTCGTCGGCCATGCGGCGCGCGAAGGGTTTGGAGAACCCATTGATCCAGCTGTCGTTGTGTCGTCCGAACTCGGCGACCCCCTCGGCCGCTACGACACGGGCGCGGTGTTGAAGTTCCTGAAGCTCTGAGCTCAGTGCGAAATCCACCCCGCAAACCTAGGCCGATGCCAGCCGACGTGCGAAGCCCACCGGCCACGCATCCGTGCGCGCCGTGCCAGCGCTATGGGCCCACTAGGGGTCTAGGTCGCAGACAACTGCCGCGGCACGCACTGCATCGCGCACCTCGTCTTGATAGCGAGCCGCGAGCTCTGCACCGTCTTCGGCCATGAAGGCAGACGCAAAGACCGCAATGAGGGGTTCGGGCGAAACTTCGTCTCGTAGACACGCGGCCTGCTCGGCGGTGAACTCGTTCGTTCCGCCGAGAATCACCTCGACAAGACCTCCGCAGGCAAACATTTTGCGAGAAGCAGCGAGCGCGTCGGTCTCGTTCAGCGGATTCTCGATGAACCAACTATCGCCAATATTTGCGGCAGTGACGCCGTATTCCCGTGCTCCTTCGGTCCCGCCGATGCCGGCGATAAACCCGCTCGCCAGGCATGCAACGTCGAGATCCATTGCGAACGTGTCGTCAGCCACCCACGCGTCGCGAAGCGCCATGACGAGGTCCGCATCAGTTTCTGTTTTCCCGCAGGCCGTAACGGCTGCTGAGATCACGAACACAAGCGCCACGATCCGGGTGAGATTTTTCATACGCATAACCCTGTTACTGGATCGACTGTTGCTGGGTCCACTGTTGGTGGGTCGACTCGTTCAGTAGCGGCGGACATTTTGGACCGCAAATGGTAGGCGCATCGAGCGCAGCCCCATCGACGGATCTTTCGCGATAGTCGACCGCAGTAGAGTTCGCTTCGATGTCGATCGACGACCAAACAGCCACGTTTGCCCGGGATGGGGTCGTCGTGTTGCGCGACGTGCTCGGTGCCAGCTGGATCGACCTGCTTGCCCGCGGCATCGACCGCAACCGGCAATCGATGAGCGAACTGGCCCACGAGTACACCGCTGATGACGATGCCGGGAGCTACTGGGGCGACTACTGCAACTGGGACCGCTTCGATGAGTATCGGTCGTTCTTGTTTGAATCGCCGGCGGCCCGACTCGCTTCGACGATTCTTCAATCAGACACGTTGCGCCTGTTCCACGAACATGTACTCGTCAAAGAACCCGGCACCGCCGAAATCACGCCATGGCATCACGACCTCCCCTACTACTGCCTCACCGGCACACAGCTCGCAAGCACCTGGATCCCGCTCGATCCAGTTCCGAAATCGGCATGCCCACACTTTCTTGCTGGCTCGCACCACGGCCCGATGTATTCGCCTCGCAAGTTCGCTGACGGAAGCGCGTACTACGCCGATGACCGGTTCGCAGAGTTCCCCGACATCGACACGCTTGTCGCTGACCACCCGGTGCTTGCATGGGACCTTGAGCCAGGCGATTGCATTGTCTTCCACATGCGCACGTTGCATAACGCTCCGGCGACGACCGGCCTCACCCAACGCCGTCGGGCGTTCTCGGCTCGCTGGCTCGGCGATGATGTCCGCTACGACAGCCGCCCGGGCGACACGTCTCCGCCCTATCCCGAAGTTCATGCCGCGTTGTCGCCCGGCGATGACCTGCCAAATGAGCAGTTTCCCGTGGTGTACCGACGCCTCGGCGTCTGACGTGCCGATGTGCGTTGGTGGCGTTAACGTCGGCGCCCATGGAAGACACCTCACAGAAGCCCACGATCACTGTGCCAGTCGGCGAACCGCCGGCGGAACTCGTGATCGAGGACCTCGTTGTCGGCGACGGGGCCGAGGCCGCAGCCGGAGCAATCGTTAACGTCGACTACGTCGGTGTCAGCTGGTCAACAGGTGCAGAATTCGATGCGTCTTGGAACCGCGGCGATGTCTTCTCGTTTGCGCTCGGCGGCGGCATGGTCATCTCGGGATGGGACGAGGGCGTCGCTGGCATGAAGGTCGGCGGACGACGCCGACTGACCATCCCGCCACACATGGGATACGGAGCACACGGCGCCGGCGGCGTAATCGGCCCCAACGAGACCCTGATCTTCACGGTCGATCTCCGCGGCCTGGGCTGACACGACACAGCGCTCGCTGGGCACGCCCCGCCTCCATCACGTACCGTGACGGGTTCCAAAGGGGGACCATGCAACACCGGCATCGCTACCGCTCCCGAACTGCGCTGAAGTGACCGAATCAAACAACGCCCGAGTTGCCGTCATCACGGGTGCCGGAAGCGGAATCGGACTCGCTGCCGCTCAGGCTCTCGCAGCTGACGGCTGGACCGTCGTGGCCGCAGGTCGCCGCGAGCAGCCACTGGTCGATGCGGTAGCCCGACTTGACGGCGCAGGCCATCTCCCTCACCCTGTCGATGTAAGCGAATCGGCGTCAGTGGCCGCATTGTTCTCTGCGACTGTTGCTGCCTGTGGTCGCGTCGATCTGCTCTTTAACAACGCCGGGATCGCCGCCCCTCCCGTGCCGTTCGACAAACTCGACGAGCAGGCGTGGCGCCAGGTCGTCGACACCAACCTCACCGGTTCGTTTCTGTGCGCTCAGGCAGCCTTTGCCCAAATGAAGTCACAGTCCCCGCCTGGTGGCCGAATCATCAATAACGGATCCATCTCGGCTCACACGCCTCGACCGAACAGTGCCCCCTACACCGCGACCAAACATGCAATCACAGGGCTCACCCGGTCCTTGGCGCTCGATGGGCGACCCTGGTCGATTGCGTGCGGGCAAATCGACATCGGCAATGCGAGCACGGACATGGTCGAGCGAATGAAATCCGGCGTACCACAAGCTGACGGCAGCATCCGTGCTGAACCGACAATGGACGTCAGCCACGTCGCAGCGGCTGTCGCGTATATGGCCTCGCTCCCGCTCGACGCGAATGTGTTGGACATGACCGTCATGGCAACGTCCATGCCCCATGTGGGGCGAGGGTGATCTCCTGCCGCACCCGACACTCGACGTGACAGAATGCGCGGCGTGAACCGCGATCATCTGACTGCTGATTCTCTGAGGTCCATTGGTATCAGTCAAGACGACCTGGCAAGCGATGCCGAACTCGTCGAAGTGGTTCAGCTTCTGCTCGATCTCGGAGCAGATCTCGACGACCTCGTCGACCGTAACTTGCGATTTATGGCCGGCCCCTTGGTCATACGTCCGGACGCCACCGTCGACGTGTCGGCTAGCGGGTACGACGGCGATCGCGAGTTCGTGCAATTGTGCGGGCTCGCTTTGGGCTTCAACGGCGACGCTGGCCCTTCCAAACTGACCCCTGGCGAGATTGACACACTTCAGTTCTTCCAGCAGCTGCGCCCCATGCTCGGCGACGACGAGCTGCTTGCACTCATGCGAGTGATTGGTACCGCTGCCGCACGGATCGCCCGATCAGTAATCTCGACGCTTCGCCTGAATTACGAAACACCGATCGCCGAAGAAACCGATCACCTCTCTGACGTTGCGACGGCATACGGGCGTTTGAGCGCTGACCTGCTCCCGCAGTTCCTCGACAGCGTCGGCACGGTTCTTCGCCGCCATATGGCAATCATTGCCGGGCGTGATCAGACATGGGAAGTCGATCGCCACCGCGCTGCGACGATCGAACAACAAAGCGTCGGATTCGTCGACCTCGTCGGCTTTACCAGATTCACCGAACGAGCCAATGCCCGAGAATTCGTCGAAGCGCTGACGCAGTTCGAACGCCAGGTCCATGAGGTCGTCGTCCAAAACGGCGGCACGCTCGTCAAGCTCATCGGCGACGAAGCGATGTTCGTCGCCCCTACCCCAACAAGTGCTCTCGCAATCGCGCGGCGTCTCGCCAAGCTCGAGATTGACGGAAGCGAGCTCTCAACCGTGCGTATTGGTATCGCAACCGGCGATGTGATCGCAGTCGGCGGCGACTTCTACGGCACGGTCGTCAACTCTGCGTCACGCATTGTCGACCTGGCCGAGCCGCATACGATCGTGGTAACCGAAGCAGTGCGCGATCAGGCTCACGGCACGCTGGTCTTTGAACCGCTCGGCCGGACCGCAATCCGCGGCCTGAGCGAGCAGATCGAGCTGTTCCGGTTAGCGATCTAGCAACCGACGACCGGTCGCAGATCGCCGTCTACCGTGACGTCTCCGGGCGCGACATCTGCGGGCGCGACATCTGCAGATTTACTGTGACAGTTGCGAGATATCGCGCACTGCGCCGCGATCGGCTGACGTCGTCAGGGCCGCATAGGCCCGAAGCGCTTGACTCACGGTGCGCTGTCGGTCGATTGGGCTAAACGCGTCACGTCCGCGTGCGACCTCTTCGGCGCGCCGTTCGGCGAGCTGTGCCTCGGTGAGGTCGACGTTGATCGAGCGATTCGGAATATCGATCATGATCGTGTCACCGTCGCGGACCAATCCAATGGCACCACCTGCGGCCGCTTCGGGCGAGGCATGGCCGATCGACAGCCCAGACGTTCCGCCGCTGAAACGGCCGTCGGTCAACAACGCGCATTCTTTGCCTAGGCCGCGACTCTTGATGTAGGTCGTTGGGTAGAGCATTTCCTGCATGCCAGGTCCGCCCTTCGGCCCCTCGTAGCGGACGATGACGACGTCTCCGGCTTTGACTCGGTCTTCGTCAAGAATGCCCTCGACGGCATCGTCTTGGCTCTCGAAGACTCGAGCCGGTCCGCTGAAGGTCCAGATCGACTCGTCAACTCCAGCCGTCTTGACGATGCAACCGTCCTCAGCGATGTTGCCGAACAGGATTGCGAGCCCTCCGTCAGAGCTGTAGGCGTGTTCTACCGATCTAATGCAACCATTCGCTCGATCATCGTCGAGTGTGTCCCATCGAGTGCTCTGGCTGAATGCGACCTGCGTCGGGATACCCGCGGGGCCAGCCCGGAAGAACTCTTTTGCAGCGGGCGTGCACGTTGGCGACATGATGTCCCACTCGTCGATCGACGCCTGCAACGTGTCACCAAGCACCGTTGGCATGGAGGTGTCGATAAGACCAGCGCGAGCTAGCTCCGCCAGGATCGAGATGATCCCGCCAGCCCGGTGGACATCTTCGACGTGGTACTGCTCAACCGACGGCGCAACCTTGCAAATATTGGGAACCCTGCGACTGAGCTCGTCGATATCGGCCATGGTGTAGTCGATTTCGCCCTCTTGGGCTGCGGCAAGGATATGCAACACCGTGTTGGTGCTTCCGCCCATCGCGATGTCGAGCGTCATCGCATTTTCAAACGCGCCGCGTGCCGCAATCGAACGAGGAAGCGCACCTTCGTCGTCGTGTTCGTAATAGCGGCGGGCCAAATCAACAATCGTGCGCCCTGCTTTGAGGAAGAGCTGTTCGCGATCGCTGTGGGTTGCGAGAACGGTGCCGTTGCCCGGAAGTGACAGGCCGAGGGCTTCGGTCAGACAGTTCATCGAGTTCGCGGTGAACATGCCCGAGCACGAGCCGCAGGTCGGACATGCCGAACGTTCGATCGCGTTGACGTCGCTGTCGCTGACGCTTTGGTCTCCAGCACTCATCATCGCCGAGATCAGGTCGACCTTGACTTCGGCACCGGCGAGGCGAGTCTTGCCAGCTTCCATCGGTCCACCGCTCACGAAGATCGCAGGGACATTGAGCCGCATCGCTGCCATCAGCATGCCTGGCGTGATTTTGTCGCAATTCGAGATGCACACGATGGCGTCCGCACAGTGAGCATTGACCATGTACTCGACTGCGTCGGCAATCAGTTCCCGAGACGGAAGGCTGTACAACATGCCTCCGTGCCCCATCGCGATGCCGTCGTCAACGGCAATGGTGTTGAACTCTTTTGCGACACCGCCGGCAGCCTCGATCTCGCGGGCCACGAGCTGGCCGAGGTCCTTGAGGTGCACGTGACCTGGCACGAACTGGGTAAACGAGTTGGCGATCGCGATGATCGGCTTGTCGAAGTCGTCGTCACCCATTCCGGTCGCGCGCCACAGCGCACGGGCACCGGCCATGTTGCGACCGTGGGTAGTGGTTCTAGATCGATACTCAGGCACACCAAGAGAGTAGAGGCCCATCGCTTGCGTCGATAGACGAATCTGTATTTCGCGACCTGACGGGTTGATCGCCGTTGTCTCCCCTAAGCTTTGACCGGGCGCTTTTTGAGCCCTGGGAGAAAATTATGGAACGTCAAGTCGAACGCAAGAAAATTGCGCTGCTCATGTTGATTCCGATCGTCATCATCGGTCTCGCGATCTGGCTTGGGTTAGGCGCGCTCGACGACGACGACTCAACCGTTGATACCGCTACGGGCGATGCCCCAGACGCAGATCAGGCGACGCCGACGTTGACGGTCGCTCCAACCTCGCTAGCTGAGACACAGCCGGTCGTGCAACCCAGCGTCGCACCAACCCCGACGCCGTTGGTGATTTCTGGCGCCTTGGCGATTCCCACGCCTGTGCCCACTCTCACAGCGGTTCCAACGCCCACCCCAAAGCCAGCCGCGCCGAGTTCAGGCAACTCTGGCGGTTCCGGCTCTGGCAGTTCAGGCGGCTCCGGCGGTTCAGGCGGCTCTAGTTCTGGTGGATCCAGCGGCGGGTCGACCGCAAGCACTCCGACCCCTGACACCACAACCGTGACCGTTGCCTGTTCAGCGAGCGGCACCTTTCCATCAACGCTCGACGTCGGCGATGATCTGCCGATCCTGACAACGGCTGTGACACCGGCTGGCGCAGCAGTGAACTACACCTTCACGTGGGACTTCGGTGACGGCAGCCAGGCCATTTCACCATCAACGCCCATCCATAGCTACTCGTCGGTTGGCACGTACACGGTTCGAGTCACCGGTGTCGACACCACGACCGCGACGACCATCTCTGCGGTGTGCGGCACCGTTCAGGTCGGGCCGTCGATCGCCGATTCGATCAGCGTGACCTGCACGGTACGTCCGGTTGACAGCAACCTGCAGTGGGCCAACGCTGCGCCGGGCGATGAGATGCGAGTCAAGGTCAACTGGACCCCGAACGACGTGCGCCTCTATCTGCAGTACACGTTCGAGCCCCTTGATCCTGCGGTCATCGTCCCCGACGCTGGTTCCGGTATTGGCCGGAAACAGACATTCACTGACCCGAACGCCAGCGTCGGCATCTACTGGCAGTATGACGCAGGCGGAACATCTGGCTCGACAAGCTGCCCGGTGTTCACCAACGCTCCCGCAGCAACCGCTACGGCGGGGCCGACGCCAACGCCGACACCGACCACGACTGGGGCAACGGCCACGCCAACGCCGACACCGACCACGACTGGGGCAACGGCTACGCCAACGCCGACACCGACCACGACTGGGGCAACGGCTACGCCGACGCCGACAACTGCCGCTGCGACCGCAACGCCGACACCGACGCCGACAACTGCCGCTGCGACCGCAACACCAACACCAACGCCGTCACCTACGCCGTGATCTAAGTGTTCAACCCTGATCGGTCAATGCCCAGGCGTTGGCCGATCGGTCAAAGAGCCCAAAGCTCGGGCAATAGAAGCCAGCAACGCCGCGAGCTTCGATCTGTTGCGCCATCTCAATCGTCGCTGCACGCCTGCCCGGAACCGCACCCAAAGACAGCGCTAGTAGCTCGCCGATCAGATTGCTCCTGATTGTCTAAGGGTGCTGAGACGGTCCCAGCTGTAGCCGAGCTCGAGCAGCACCTCTTCGGTGTGCTGGCCAAGCTCCGGAGCAATATCGCCCGGACTGACCGGCGTGTCGGACATCGCGATCGGCGAACCAATCATCATGGTCTCGCCCCATTCGGGGTGATTGATCGTCTGTACGTAGCCATTCAGCGCGGCGTGCGGGTCCGCTGCAGCGGTTGCATAGTCGTTTACCGCGGCCCATCGACATCCGGCGGCTTCGAGACGCTCCCCCCACGTCGCGGTGGTTTCGGTTTTGAAGATCGGCGTCAGTTCTTCTTTGAATAACTTCTGGCGGTCCGCCGGGGTCATCCCGTAGCTGCGGAACCGTTCGTCTTCGATCAGGTCGGGACGGCCGATTGTTTCGTAAAACGCGTTCCGCTGTGCTGGAGGGACCCCGACCAGAGCAAGCCAGCCATCAGCCGTTTGGACAATGCCGTACGTGGCATTGATGAGCGGGTGCCCGCCATTGGAGCGCCCCGGCATGTTTCCGCTGAGAAAGTAGCTCGTGTACTCAGGGGCCTGGGCGTAGAGCTGACTGCCGAATAACGAGACGTCGACCCGCTGGCCGCGGCCGGTGCGTTCTCGCGCAAATAGGGCGGCAAGCACGCCGGCGGTCATATTCTGCGACCCGATGTGGTCGGCGATTGTGACACCCACTGGAGTTGGCGGACTGCCATCAGCTCCGGTTGTGCTCATCAACCCGCCAGCCGCCTGAGCCGCAATGTCGGCACCTTCGCGGCGAGCTCCCGGACCAGCGGTGCCGAAGGTACTGCCCATGCCGTAGATAATTCTGGGGTTGCGTTCCGAAGCCTGCTCGTAGCCGACACCCCATTCCGCGAGCGTGCCGTGCTTGAAGTTCGAGATCACTACATCAGCTGTTTCAACGAGGTCCATAAAGACGGCCGCTCCGTCCGCGGTCCGAAGATCGATGGTGACGCTTCGCTTCCCTCGATTGACTCCGATGTAATACGGCGAACGGGGGTCACCGGGCTGTGTCGGGATCCACCTGCCCTGATCCCCGAAACCCGGCAGTTCGATCTTGATGATATCTGCGCCCATATCACCCATCGTCTGAGCTGCTTGAGGGCCCTGCACGAGCAGCCCTGCATCGAGTACACGAATTCCGTCAAGTGCGCCCATTGCATTCCCCCGAATACCGACGACGTCACCCTCAGTGTCGCGCGCGTTGGGGCCGAGCCGAAACCGAACCAACCTCATGCGGCAAACGCGTGCGAGCCCGGCGCATCTACAGTCAGCAGATGGGCAGATCCTGGGACACCATGGCGTCGTTCGAAGCGTTCCTGAACGACGGTGGCATCGTCGAGGCTCACGATGACATGCCAGACGAGTACCGCACAGCCGTCTTTCGATTTATCGAACTGCACGCAAACAGCGAACAAATGGGTGGCCTGACCGAGCGCGACTGGATCCCCCGCACGCCGGGACTTCGCCACAAAATGTCGGTGTTGGCCAAGACTCAGGACGAATTCGGCCACGCACACCTGCTCTATATGGTCGCTGCCGATATGGGACTCAAGAGCCGCACGGACATGCTCGAAGACCTCTTTGCTGGCAAGAGCCGCTTCCACAACGTGTTCCATTACCGGGTCAACTCGTGGACCGATCAAGTTGCGGTTGCCTTCCTTGTTGATGCGGCAGCACTCGCGAGCCAGCAGGCCGTCTTCAAGAATTGCTCGTATGGCCCCTATCGGCGCGTCCTCAAGCGGATCATCAGCGAAGAGGGCTTCCACATGCGCCTGGGCGAGGACCGCATGATGAAGATCGCCGCGGGATCTCAGGTACAACGCGACATGTTCCAGCAGTCGATCAATGACTGGTGGTGGCCGTCGCTGCAACTGTTCGGTCCCGACTCAAAGCCCAACGACAAGCTTCTGCGCTGGCACATCAAGTCTGAACGCAACGAGGTTCTACGAACCAAGTGGGTACGAAAGTTTGTGCCTCTTCTGCACAGCTACGGCTTCTCGATCCCCGACGACGGGTTGCACCTCGACGACGAAGGCAACTGGG
>CALDYC010000080.1 GCA_937941245.1 uncultured Acidimicrobiales bacterium
CATCGCGACGAGCTTGCTCAATAGCGGTCGTCATGGCCTGGGCAGCTTGCGGATCGGGGCATCGGGTGGGATCAGCTTCGACCTGCTCAAGCGACACCGTCGCTGGGTCGACGTCGGCTGCGATGTCGTTCACCTGGCTAACCCAGCCGAGCACTTCGATGCCAGCCATCTGTGCGAGGAGCTTGCGGGCTACCGCCGCAGCGGCGACCCGGCCAATCGTTTCACGAGCACTGGCTCGTCCGCCGCCTTGCCAGTTGCGAAGCCCGTACTTGGCTTCGGTGGTGAAATCAGCATGTGACGGGCGGAAGAGGTCCCGCATGTTGTCATACGCTCCGGGCCGGGCATCTTTGTTCCGAACGAGCATGGCGATCGTGGAACCGAGCGTGGTTCCTTCAAAGGTTCCAGACAAAATCTCGACCTGATCGGCCTCGTCTCGTTGAGTCACAAGTCGGCTCTGGCCAGGTCGACGCCGATCGAGATCGGGTTGCACATCGGCTTCGGTGAGGGCGAGGCGGGGCGGGCAGCCGTCAATGACACAGCCCACACCACCACCATGGCTCTCGCCGAACGTGGTCACGCGAAATATACGACCGAACGTGCTCGTCACGTCGACGATCCTACGGCTTAGTGCTGAACAGCAGACCGCGGGCCAGTGACTGCAGAGACGGCCTTAGAGCTCAAGTAGGGCCTGCTCGACGACCTCGGACAGCGCTGGATGGATATACAGCGGCCCTCGGGCCATGTCATCGACGGTGAGATCAAAGCGCATGCCGAGCACGAGCTGCTGGATCAGCAGCGACGCCTCGTGCCCAATGATGTGGGCCCCGAGCAGCAGCCGAGTCTCAGGATCGGCGATGACCTTGCAGAATCCGTGGTCATCGTCCATCGCCCAGCCGTAGGCCGTGGCGGAGTACGGCTGGGTATGTGCAATGTAGGACCGGCCCTCGGCGATGAGCTGGTCCTCGGTGAGCCCGACAGACGCGATCTGCGGGTGCGCGAAGACCGCTGCGGGTGTTCCGCTGTAGTGCACCGTCTGAAGGTCGTCAGGATGATGCATGTTGTGCGAAACCGCACGCTGTTCCGCGTTGGCAGTGTGTTTGAGCTGCATGGGATTAGAGATGTCGCCGAGCGCCCAGATGCCGGGCACCCCGGTGCGCTGATATTCGTCGACGACCACATAGCCGCGATCGTCGAGCTGCACGCCCGTGTTCGTCACACCAAGCTGTTCGCCGTTGGGGACACGTCCAGTCGCGACGAGTAGCTCATCGGCCCGGATCTCATCGGCCCCGTCACGCTCGATCACGATCTCGTCGCCGTCCTGGCTGAGCCGGGTCGGGGCATGGCCCATCTGTAAGTCGAAGCGACGGCCGTATACCTCGGTGAAGCGGGTGCTGACTTCGGTGTCCTGCGCCCGCAAGAGACGGTCTCCTCGGTTGATGATGGTGACCTGAGACCCAGCAGCGTCGAAGACGTGTGCCAACTCGCACGCAATGAAACCGCCACCGATGATCGCGAGCCGTTCGGGAACGTTGTCGAGTCGCATGATGGTGGCAGAGGTATGGAAGCGAACTTGGTCGAGTCCCTCAATCGCAGGCAGGTGCGGGCGTGCTCCGGCTGCGAGCACGATGTTGTCGGCGGTGATGATCTGGCCGCCCACGTCGACCTGCTTGTCGCCGACAATGCGCGCATCGGCTTTGAACACGGTGACGTTGTCTAGCGAGTTGCGCCAGTCTTCGCCGCCAGCAGCGATTGGGTCGATGCGACCAAACACCCGGTCGCGAAGGTCGCCCCACCGGACCCGGTCGATATGGGCGTCGACGCCGAGCTCGCCAGCGTGTCGGACGGTCTCGACGATCGACGACGGGTAGATGAACATCTTCGAGGGAATGCAGCCGCGGTTCAAACATGTGCCGCCAAAGACATCTCGTTCGACGATGGCGACCTTCCAGTCGTCAAAGTCCGGCGTCAACACCGAGTTACCCGAACCAGTGCCGATGATGATCAGATCAAACTGTTCCACTCACCGAGGCTACCGACCGCGTGTTTTGCGCACGTGTCCGAGCGCCTGTCTGACCTGTTCGGCCTGGGTCGGGGTTTGGGGGACAAGACGTCGGGTGTCGGGGTTCACGCAGGTCTGCCGCAAGAGCTCGGCGGGCAATGACGCTAGGCCCCGGTAGCGCTCGATGCTCGGTTGCGAGACCCCGTGATCAGCGAGTTGGGTACGGATGTCGTCAAGTTGTTTCTGGGTGTGTGCGTAGACGGGCTCGTCGAGTCGTGAAGCGTCGACTTGCCACAGCGGCGGAAGGGCCGCGAACACCCGGCCGTCACGCAGGAGAGGATGCATCCATTGGTCGAAGAACAGCAGCAGAATTGATCGGCTCAAGATGCCGTCTGCATCGGGGTCGAAAAGCAACACGATGCGGTCGTAGCGGCATTGATGCTCATTGAACACCTGATCGAAACCGGTGCCCAGGGCGTTGATCAGCTCCCGGAACTGCTTGTTCCGCTGCACCTTGGTGGCGGTTGCGTCAACCGTGTTCATGGGGCGTCCCTGCATTGGCAAAATCGCCTGCCAGTAAGGGTCACGCACCGCAAGAGCTGCTGCCGCCGCTGAGTCACCTTCGACGATCAGCAGCTCTGAGCCTGCGCCCGGCTGGTGGGTTTGGCAGTCGTGCAGCGTCATCGAAGATCCTGTGGCTTGCGCAGGTTGGCCGATGTAGCGAACCAATGCACCCCAGCAGCGTAGGCCCCAGGCGGCTTGCGGTCGCCGTGACCCCTTGGCGTGTTGGAAACCGCCCGGCAGTGCCCCACCATTAGGAGGTGAGAGCTCCGATTGTGTTCCCGTCGCACGTCATCGACGCGTGGGACCTGCAGGTGGACACGGCGATCGAGCTCACGGGTGGGCGATCGAACCTCACCTACCGGTGCACGTCCGCGTCGGGACGCGAACTTGTGGTGCAGCGTCTGGCTGCAGGTTCGCATTCGAATCCACTCGGCGTGATGGAGAATCTCTTTCGGGTTACCTCACACCTCGACTGGAAGCGCATCACCGGTGGCACCGCTGCATCTGCGGATAGCCGGATTGGCCGTGAGCCGGGCGACGTCTGGTATCCGTTGCTCGTGCCGACACAAGCCCGAAAGCCGTTCATGGTCGATGCCGCCGGCGACCTATGGCGAGCGTTTGCCTTCCGGCCAGGCGTGATTGCCCGGACTGCCCAGAGCAACGACACCGTCGAATCAATCGCCGCCGTCTTTGGTCGATTTTTGCACGAAACCTCCGATCTCGATGGGCCGCCACTCATTGAGACCACAGCGGGATTTCACGACTTGTCGCTGACGTGCTCGGCTCTCGAAGACCTCGTCGCGAACGCACCAGCGGACCAAAAAGACCAAGCCCAGCAGGCGCTGTCGCTGCTCGATGGTTTGCTTCCGCAGATTGAGCAGGTCGCAGCGGAAAGCGAACTTGGCCAGGCGGTCCACCGCACGGTCCATAACGACACAAAACTGGCGAATGTGCTGCTCGATCCAACCGCACAAATCGCCACGGGCGTGCTCGACCTCGACCTCGTGATGGCAGGGCCCGCATGGCACGACTTTGGCGACCTGGTCCGAAGCGCGAGCTGGCACGCCGATTCTGGAGCCGTTCCGCGGTTCGACCCCCAACGCTTCCACGTCGTTTTGCGGGGGTTCGTTCGTGGAAGCGCTGGCTCGCTGGACGACGCCGAGCTCGCGACCTTTGCCGCAGCGGGCCCGCGCATCGCGTTTGAGCTCGGAGCAAGGTACCTCGCAGACCATTTTCGAGACACGCCACGGCTCGCGGTATCGGGCGAGAACGGCCATCTTCGGCGCGGTGAAGCCAACTTGCGGCTCGCCGATGAAATGTTGGGGGCCTACGATGCGTTACGGCGAGATGTAGAACACGCGATCAAGCATCGCCACGCACCCCCTGAAGGATTCCGATGAAGTGGACCCGTTCTGACCGAGCCAACCGAAACTTCCGCGATGCGCGCACCGGTGGTTCGACCAAGACCTCTCGAGGCGGCCGAGGCGGGGCCGCTGCTGGTGCGGGCGGTATGGGCATCATCGGTCTGATCCTTGCCTTGCTGTTTGGCGGCAACGTCCTCGGCGGAGCGGCGGGCGCGGCACCCGGGTCGGCCCTCGATTCAGTCGGCGGCACGAGTTCGGCACCAACTGCCTCATCGCTCGACGAAACCGATGAACAGTTCTTCAATTTCTTGTTGGGTGACGTGCAGGACTTCTGGATCGACCGGTTCGCCGAGAGCGACATTCGCTACGACGAAGCAACGCTGACCTTGTATGACACACCAACCCGCACCGGTTGCGGGTCCGCGACCGCAGCGATCGGCCCGCATTACTGCCCGCTCGACAAAGGTATCTATCTCGAACTCGGCTTCTTTGAGGACATTCTGGCCCGACGTTTCGGCGCAACAGGCGACTTCGCCCAGGCCTATGTGGTTGCCCACGAGTTCGGACATCACGTCCAGAACGAACTGGGGATCTCGACATGGGTACGCCAACAACAACAGGCTGACCCTCGCAACAAAAACCAGTTCTCGATCTTGCTCGAGCTCCAAGCCGACTGCCTGGCTGGTGTGTGGGCTGCGTCGGCCGAAGAGCGTGGTCTGCTTGACCGAGGCGATACCGCCGAAGCGCTCGAGGCAGCAGCTGCGGTAGGAGACGACCGAATTCAGCAGTCCTCGGGCCAACGGGTCAACGAACACAACTGGACGCACGGCTCGTCAGCCCAACGCCAGGAATGGTTCGAACGCGGATTCGCGACCGGCGACACTGAGCAGTGTGACACGTTCGCCCGTTGAGCAACCCGGACCCAAAGGCCTGGGACCGTGCACAACAGACCGACGCTGAACCAGCAATGCGGCAACTCGTAGAAGCGGCTCGTCGCTGGGCAAAGCAGGACCCAGACCCGTTAACCCGACGTCGCACACTCGACTTGGTCGACGCAGACGACCCAACACTGATTGAGCTGTTTTCGCATCGGTTGGCCTTCGGAACCGCTGGTTTGCGGGCGCCGGTCGGCCCGGGCCCCAACCGAATGAACGCACTGGTTGTGCGACAGACGACGGTGGGACTCATGCAATGGCTTGCACGGTCGGGGGTCATCGCTGCACGAGTGCTGATCGGGTTCGACGCCCGGCACGACTCGGCCAGTTTCGCCCGCCATGTGGCCGCAGCGGTCATCTCACAGGGCGGAAGAGCAGCGTTGACCGACGATGTGCTCGCCACGCCAATCGTTGCCCACGCCACGATCGGCCACGGGTTCGACGCAGCCGTCGTTATCACTGCCAGCCACAATCCAGCGGCGGACAACGGCTACAAGCTGTACCTCGGCGACGGACTCCAGCTGGTCGCACCGCACGACATCGAGATTGCCGACCTCATCGACAGAGCGGCGGCTACGTGGGAAGAACACGCGCCTGTTGTCAATGACGCATGGGCAGATGGCGCGACCATCGCCGCGTCAGAGATATCTGCGAGCGAGTTGACGGCTGCACATCGCGACGCTGCCGTAGCGGCCTGCCTCACCAGCCACCGCTCGGTCCGCCTGGCCTATACCGCCATGCACGGCGTCGGTACGAACGCAGTCGTTGGAGCCCTCACGCAAGCCGGTTTCAATGCGCCCATGCTGGTCGAGTCTCAATGCACCCCCGACCCAACCTTCCCAACTGTGGCGTTCCCGAATCCAGAGGAGGCCGGCGCCCTCGATGAGTTGAAGATCGTCGCCGAGCGCCACAACGTCGATGTCGGCCTGGCGAATGACCCTGACGCTGACCGGCTGGCGATGGTGGTGGCGAACCGGGCGGGGGATAGCTGGACTGCGTTGTCCGGCAACCAGCTCGGAGCGGTACTCGCCGACCACGTGTTACGTCACACCGAAGGAGCACAGCGAGTTGTCGCCCGTTCGGTGGTATCGAGCCGTCTTCTCGACAAGATGGCCGCGGCCTGCGCTGTTCGGTTGGTCGTCACGCTGACCGGCTTCAAGTGGGTCGCTCGTCCAATCGTCTCTGAGATCGGAGCCGACTATGTCTTCGGTTTCGAAGAGGCGATCGGCTATTGCATTGGGACCCATGTGCGCGACAAAGATGGCATCACCGCTGCGCTGATCGCCGCCGAGCTCATAAGCGAACTCAAGGCATGCAACACCACGATCTGGGATCGACTCGACCAGTTGGCGCTCGCTCACGGGGTGCACGCAACGTCAGCGGTGTCCTTGCGTTTGGACGACCTAGCGATTGCTGGTGCCGTTGTTGCTCAGTTGACGTCTGAGCCGCCTGCGTCGCTTGGGAGCGAGCCGGTTGTGTCGAGTGGGCCGATCGGAGGCGGACGGCTTCCTGCGACGCCTGGCGTGCAGCTACTGACTGATCGTGACACCCAAGTCATCATTCGCCCGAGTGGGACCGAGCCCAAACTTAAGGCCTACGTCGAAGTCATCGAGCCTGTCGATCATGAACCGGTTGATCACGCTCGAAAGCGCGCTGCCGATCGTCTAGACACCCTCACCAGTGCCGTTCGGGAGCTGCTCAACGTTGGGTAGACCCGACGAGATGGACTAGCTCAATCGCCTGATGGTCTCGTCGAATCCGGCCACTGTCGAGCTGATGATTTCATCGACGGACTCAACCGCGTCGATGCGTCCTGCAACCTGACCGATGAGAGCAATGGCAGCTTCCATATCGCCGCCGAAGTACAGGGCTTGAGCGTCGCCAAAGTCACCGAACACATTGTGTTCAGCGTTGACCAGCCCTTCGGTGCGAGCGGTCCGAAGCGCACGCAGGGCGGGGGAATGTTGTTGATTCAAGAACAGTGTGTCGGTCTCGGCAGCGTCGACAATCGCCTGCTTCCAGTTGCCGTGCACGGGAGATTCGGCCGCCGAGACCATTCGCGTACCCATCTGCACGCCCTCGGCGCCGAGCGCGAATGCGGCCGCCATCGTTGGACCGTCGGTGATGCCCCCGGCCGCGATAATAGGGACATCGACGCGTGACCTGACCAGCGGAACGAGCACCATGGTCGATACGGGTGTCGGGCTCTTGAACCCACCGCCTTCGCCGCCTTCGACAATCAGCCCGTCAACGCCAGCGTCGACTGCCTTTCGTGCTGCACGAAGCGTCGGAACGACGTGGTAGACGGTCAACCCAGCCTCTTTGAGGACCGACGTATATTTCGTCGGCGATCCAGCTGATGTGCTGACGAATCGCACGCCCTGGTCGATTACAAACTGAGCAATCGACGGATCTCGGACAAATGCCTGGGCGATGTTGACGCCAAACGGCCGATCGGTGAGGTCACGCATTTTGCGGATCTCGTCCTTGACAACGTCGAGCTCGCCAGACGATGTCTCGATAATGCCGCACGCGCCTGCCTGGCTGACCGCCGAAGCGAGTTGGCTACGAGCGATCCAGCCCATCGGGGCCTGCACGATTGGTACTTCGACCCCAAGATCGGCCGTTACTCGGTTGTCGAAGGCCGAGATCATGCGTCGACGGTTCCCGGATCGCGTTCGTTCTGAATGTCTTCGCACTCAGGGCAGACCGGGTACTTCTTGGGGTCACGGCTCGGAACCCAGACCTTGCCGCATAACGCAATCACCGGTTCGCCCGTGACTGCGGAACGCATGAGTGCTTCACCTCCGCCAATGACATAGTGCGCAAAGCGGTCATGGTCACCCTCGTCGAGTTCGTGCTCGGGCGGTGCCACTTGGGTTTCTGTACTCATCTGGCCTCCTCGGTCCACGATTCTATGGCCGGTCGGTAGCGTGGCCCGCGTGGCAGCAGAAACCAAACTGACGATCGGCGGGCGCGAGATCACGCTGCTTCGACCCGATGCGGACGAACGATCACCGTTGAGGGCATGGACCGCCGCGGACCGTCTCGCTCTCGATCACCTGGCCGAGATCAGCCCCGACGGCGGCCTGGGTAACGTGTTGATCGTCAATGACCAGTTCGGTGCACTGACCGTAGGGCTGGCTCATGCTGAACCAACGGTGTGGTCCGATTCGGCGGCCGCGAGAACAGCGATCGACGCCAACCTGGCTCGAAACGATTGCCACGTTCTGGGCGACCGTGTCGTAGCCGGAACCGACATGCCCGCAGGTTTGTTTGACACCGTCGTGATCGTGCTTCCGAAGACGTTATCGCTGCTGGAGTATCAGCTCGGCGTGGTTGCATCGGTCGTGCATGCCGAGAGCCGAATCGTCGGCCTGGCAATGGCCCGGAACATCACTCGCTCGTCGCTCAGCCTGTTCGAGGCGACGCTAGGGACAACAACGACATCATTGGCCCGCCAAAAAGCTCGGCTTGTCCATGCAAGCCCTAACGCTCTCGCACCGGCATCTGATCCGTTCATCGCCGGAGATGGGTACATCGCAGACGGGGGAGTACACGTTGCGTCGTCACCGGGACTGTTCAGCTCCGACCGGCTCGACGTCGGCTCGCGCCTGCTAATTGACACCATGATCGCCGCTGACGAACTCATGACCGCCGACCTTGCGCTCGATCTAGGGTGCGGTTCGGGCGTGATCGCGGCCTCGTTGGCCAAACGGTCGGCGACGGCCACCTGGACGTTGTGTGACGTGTCAGACCTTGCCGTGGCAGCGGCTCAGTCAACGTGGGAACGCAACAAGCTCGGTGGTCCTGCAACCTTTATCGTCGCCGACGGAGCCGCTGGCTGCGATAGCGCCTCGTTCGACCTTGTCGTGACAAATCCGCCGTTCCATCAGGATCATGCGGTTGACAATGCACTCACCGAGCGCATACTCGCCGAAGCAGCTCGGGTACTCACCAATGAAGGATCACTGTTCGTCGTGGCGCAGCGCCACCTGCACCTGCACACCCGCATGCGCCGCCACTTCTCGTCGGTCGACGCCGTGTCGAAGCACCCCTCACACGTCGTCATCCGGGCCGTGGAACCCATCCGGTGACGACGCTAGGCGAAACCAAAGTGATCGCCGGCGCGGATCTAACGGCCGAACAGCTGCATGAGCTGCTGGCACTCAGAATTGCGGTCTTTGTTGTTGAACAAGCATGCGCCTACCACGAGACCGACGGACGCGATCTGCTCGCAACCACACGTCACATCTGGCGTGAGGACAACGAGGGCGTCGCCGTGGCGGTGCGGGTCCTCGATGTCGGGGCTGAGATCACCCAGATCGGACGAGTCGTCACCCGCGCCGATAGCCGAGGCAACGGCTTAGCCGGACCGCTGGTCGAACTCGCGCATGACAGGTACAAGGGCCCGGGCGGAACGATTCTTGGCGCGCAACTGCATCTCGCTGGCTGGTACGAGCACCTGGGCTGGAAGCGGGCAGGCGATCCGTATGCCGAAGACGGCATCGAACACATCGACATGCGGCGATCCGGCTAATCGGCTACCAACCGTGTACGCCGCGGGGTTGCTCGGTCCGAAGCTGGCCGCCAAAACGACAACGGGACCTGCCGCAAGCGACAGGTCCCAATCGTTCGTTCAGGTTCGCGCTAGCTAACGATCTCGACTCGCGAGCCCGGAGTCACCATGCCAGCGATCTGAGTAATGATCTCGTTACGTACTCGAATACAACCGTTCGAGGCGTATTGACCCATCAGCCCAGGGCTACTCGTGCCGTGGAGCGCAATCTTCGGGATACTCCCACCGAACGAGTTCAGTGCATCGGAGAAGATTCCGAGGCTGATCAAAGTTGGACCGTATGCGGCGCTTGGGCCGGCCATGGTCTCCTCGACCCAGCCATTGGCAAGCGGGGTTGGTGATGAGCTCTTGCCCGTGACCGCATCGGTGGTGAGCAACACGTTGCTTCCCTCATAGACGGTGACGGTGTTGTTTGAGACGTTAATGACGATCTTGCGGTTCGATGAACCCCAATTGAACTGGCTGGTCTGGACCCACGCACGGGTGCCGTTTGGCCGGGCCGGAACGTAGACCTGCGCCCAGGCGTCGCCAGGTTCACCTGCCAGCACTCGGTACACCAGCGGGTTGCCGAACACCGTCGGATTCACTGGTGGAAGAGCGGTTCCGTTGAAGGAAGGCATGAACGTTGGTCCGCCTGCGCTGGTGTGCAGGGTCGGCTGCGCAACCTTGGCGGTCAGTGTGTGCGTGAACGTGCCACCGACTGGAGCCGGTGGGGGAGCAGACACGTTGCTCGTGGTGGTGGTGCTACCGGGGGCGTCGCCGCTTGGGCCCGGGTCGGATTCTGAGGCTGGTGCTTCGCCGCTAGGACCCGGATCGGATTCTGAGGCTGGTGCATCGCCGCTAGGGCCAGCGTCGGCCCCTGCATCTGTCTGCGTATCTGCGGTAGCGGCGGCAGATGCCGATCCGGTGTTGGTTGCAGGAGCTGCGGCCTGAGTTTGGGCTGACGCACTATCGTCGCCTGCGTCGGTATCGGCGTTAGCGCTCGCCGCTTCGGCTTCGGGTTCCGGGGTCGGAACAGCCGTAGGGATTGGTGTCGGAAGCGGAGTTGCAGTTGGCTCCGGTGTCGGAAGAGCGATTGGCTCCGTCGTTGGAACAGCAGTGGCCGCAGGCTCAGAGCTGGTAGCGCCCTCGCCAGAATCTTCGGAAAGATTAGCGAATGACGACACCTCCCGGCTGAGGTCTTCGGAGTTGCTTCCGACGTTGGTGGCGAGCAGGACTGCAAGCAGTGCGGCAAGCACCACGAACACGATAAATGCGCGCTTGTCTGCGCGTGAATTTGCGATTCGCATAACCCAACTATTCTACAACCCCGAATCGCCCCGTAGGGGGTCACCCCGTGCAGCGCCGTATCAGGATGGGTCGGTTGATGGCACTCCAGGCACCAAAAAGGCAGCAATACACAGGGAAAACGCCGCGATCAGAATCAAACGATCAATTCGGCGGAATGGTGGCGAATCTGGCTCTGGGGCACTCGTCGAGCCCCGACAGGCCATTGCCATAGCGAGGTCCCGGGCGCGACGGTGGCTGCCGATGACGACTGCGGTCGCGGTGTCACCAATGAACGAAAATGCCTCTTTGAACGGCTTGCCCGACAAGTCGGCCGGGGCGGGGCGGGTCGTGACGGTTTCGTTGACGACCTGAATCTCGTCCGCGACGAGCGGGAGCGACCTGATGGCGAGTGCAATGACGGTGCCAATCTCGTCGACAGGCACCCCGATTCGGCCAAGCGGACGAATGAGCCGACGCAGCGCAAACCCAACGGCGGTGATGCCGGTCGTCCAACTGAGAATGCCTGCCCACAGGATCATGACAATCCCCAGCACGATCAGGCGCAGATAGTCGAGCAACCCGCCGAGACCGACGCCGAACAGAATCGGATCGCCACCTGATGCAGCGGCACCGATTGCCCCACCGAACAGGCCGTACAGCACGAGCGCCGGAAGCCGAGGAATCACCGAGCGGGGCAGTTTGGCAAGCCGGAAAGTGATCAATGCCAGCGCTGCAGCGACTCCGACATGGCTCCATGCCGGGTTGAAGACCAGCCCGATCGAGATGACGATGCCAGCAACGACCTTGGTTTCGGCGCGCAGCCGGTGCACCGGCGAATCGACCGGGACCGGGCGGAAGAATGAACTCGCGGTGCTCACGATTCGCGGTGCAATCTGCCGTGGTCAAGCACAAGACGCTGGTCCACATGAGCGGGCGACCATTCGACGTCGTGACTGACGACGACGATCGAAGTTCCGGCAAGGCGAACTTGGTCGAGGGTGTCGGCGAGGTCAGCACGCCCCGATGCGTCGAGTCCCGCGAGCGGTTCATCGAGAACCAGCAGCGCAACTCCACGAGCGACGAGACCGGCGAGCAACACGCGCCGCTGCTCGCCGCCGGATAGCTCGTCGATGCGGCGATGCAGTAGTCGATCGATCTTGAACAGTTCAGTTGCGGCTTCGAGGTTCGTGGCCCGAGTGCGCTGCTTGGCGCTGTCCTGATCGACTGCGCTGAGGTCGGTTGGCAGCCCAGAAAGCGAGCTCAACTCTTCGCGTACGGTTGGGCGAAGCAGCTGCAGCCGCACATGCTGATAGGCGAGCGCCCGACGAAGGCCCTCGGCCGCGGTCACTGAGCCAGCAGTAGGTTCGAGCAGTCCAGCGAGAATTCGAGCGAGGGTTGTCTTGCCCGAACCGTTGCGGCCCTCGACGACCAATAGCTCATAGCGATGAATCGACAAGTCGACCCCGGCGAGCACTTCATGGGCCCATGGCTGTGTGGCGTTGTGCGCGTAGCCGACGTCACTCAAGCGGATCAGGCGGGTCTCGTTGACCGCCGACACGATGGTTCGCAGCGCCGGGTCTTGGTCGTCGGAGACGGTGGCAGTGTGCGGCGCGTGTAGACCGGCCATCGCAAATCGAGTGTCGGTGGCTGCTGCGTCGTTGCGGTGAGTCGTTCGAATGACCGACGTGGTCTGCAGTGCATCGATCCGAGCGTTGATGCGTGTTTGCTCGGTCGGGTCGAGCATCGAGGTCACTTCGTCCACGAGCAGTAGCTGCGGCTTGCGCCGCAGCGCCGAGGCCAGCGCAAGTCGCTGCAGTTCGCCACCCGATAGTTCGCTGGTCGGGCGATCTCCTGGCAGGTCGAGCCCTACATCGGCGAGGGACTCAACCCGATCAAAATCGGGCGTATCGAGCCCCCATCGCAAATCTTCGTCAACCGTCGTGCCGACCACCTGAGCCTCGGGTCGCTGCCCAACTCGGGCGGTGCCGCCGGTGCTTCCGAGCCCCACCGCGCCGGGTCGAGATACTGCATCGTGATTGGTGAGCCCCGCAAGAGCGTCGAGCAGGGTCGATTTCCCAGAACCGTTCGGGCCCTCGATGACGACATGTTCACCGATTGCCACATTCAGCTCAACCGGCGCAGTCACGGGGGTGCCATTGCGAAGTAACGACGTCGAACGAACGTGAACGGGCACCGGAGCCGGAGCGTGATGGGGTGCAAGTTCAACCGTCATTGGTTCAACCAACGTGCGATCAAGTCGACGCAGCACCCCACGAGCCACGGCACGAATGACCAGCGCGTACACCAGCGAGTACACAAATTCGGTCGCAGGTATCAAAAGCAACCAATTGTCAATCAGGAACTGCGCGATGTTTGCAAACCCATTCGCGACGTTGTCGGCGAGCCGCTCAATCGGTTCGAGACCGACTGCTCCGAAACCGGAGCCGATGCTTCTGACGATCTTTCCGAACCCGTCGGCTTGGTTCTCGATGTTCTCAAAGAGCAACGTTCGGAGCTTTTTGTTGATCGCGATCGCCGGGTAGAAGAACATCACGCTCGCGGCCATGCACGGCCAAGCGATCAGCAATGTGAAACCAATCGAGCGAAGCCGCCCCCAACCGCGCCTGATTCCGACACCGGAGCACCAACCAAACACACCGGCGAGCGCAGCCTGGCTCACCGGCCCTAGCCCCCCGAGAATCAACGCAATACACGCGGCCGCGGCGGAGGCGATGACCACTGCCCGATTGCGTCGTCGTGCCGCGAGCACGGCCACCACAAAACTGGCGACAACTTGGAACACGCTTCCGGCCCCGAGCAGGCGACCGGTGGCCAGCAGCGCAACGACCAGGGCGGCGGTGATGGCAGCATCGGCGATCTCGGCAGCATCGAGTGGGCCCTTGGTCTTTGGAATGTCCAGTGTGAGGTCTGCCGTGGCTGCGCTGGTCTGCTCGGTCATGTTCGGGCCGCGTTGCCAGATCATGCGGACCCGAGGGCATCGAGTTGGCGGCCGATGCGCTTTGCGCTCACCCGCTCTTTGGCTCCGAGATGTTGCGCGAACAGGCTGATGCGAAGTTCTTCAAGCGACCAGGCGATGGCCTCGAGTTCGGGGGAGTCGGGGAGGTGTGCGTGCATCATGTCGAAGGTGCGTTCGACCGCCTGAACCTGATGCATGGCATTGCGGTCGGCACCAGGCCGCGACGCAAGCCGCTCCAAGCGGTGTCGCAGCCCGCGAAGATATCGCAATACATCGTCGAATCGGTCTACCCCGACAGCAGCGAGATGGCCAGGGAAGACCAGCCGCTCGAGATGGTCGCGGGCATCGGCCACGCAATCGCCCGGCAGACGGTCTGCGGCCGCGATCGCAAGCCGAATCGCCGCCGTTTCGTCGAGTAGTTCCGCAGCAACCGGCGTCCACTTCGCCGCCAAGCCAGATAGTTCACTTCGGGCATGCTTCTGCAAGACGTCGAACTCGTCGGCGGTCCATGCCACCCGGTGCTTGTCGATCACCTTGCCGAGATACGCCATCGTGAGGTCTTCGAACCAGTCGGCCCGTCCTTCGTGGGCTGAGTACACGAACGACAGCAGGCGCTCGTTCGTCATGTGGGCATTCATGGCGCGCAGCGGGGCGGCGACGGTCAGCCTCAATAGTCGCCGGGTGCCCGAGTACATCGCTCGTTGCTGTTCGGCTGCGGTGCCAAGTAGTTCCACCGCAACGACGTTTTGTCGATCGATGAGCGCCGGATGAGCGGTGGTTGAGCCCTGCCGGGTGTCGATGGTGACGGTGGGCGAGATGTCGCCGAACTCCCAGGTGGTGGCACCACTATGGCGGACCCCGGTGGCACCGGTCGTGAGTGCCTGAGCAACTTCATCGGCCAGATCGGTCCGCAGTTCCGCAAGATCAGAGCCTTCGGCGAGCAGGTCTCCATCATCGTCGACCACCCTGTAGCGCGGTCGCAGTGGCGGTGGAAGCTGGCGAGGGTCCAGCGCGTCCGGTGGCAACGGTTGGCCAAGATGGCTTTCGAGCTCGAAACGCAGGGCTGCGCCGAACTCGCTAGCGGATTCGGGGGTGTTCGTGCGGGCTTCGATCCGTTCGAGCATGGTGTCGACATGCTCGGGGACCGGCACGAGTTGCTTGCGCAACGGTTTCGGCAACGCCCGCACCATGGCGATCACGGCCTCGCGCCGATGTCCCGGCATGACACCGGCAAACGACGCCGGATCGATGGTCGCAATCGCGGCGGCGGGCACGTCGATCGCGACGCCGGATTCGACCTGCTGATAGTCCACCGACAACGTGAGGTCGTCGTGGCGAATCTGGTCCGGGAATTGCTCGGTGTCGACAGTCGACTGTTCCTCGGTGAGCAGATCTGCCAGTGACAGTTCGAGAGCGTGCGGGTTGTCGATTGCCTGTTTGCGATACCAACCGTCAAAGCGGCTCGCCGAGTTGATGTCGGCCGGAAGCTCGCGGTCATAAAACGCCCAAAGCTGGCGGTACTCGTCGTCGAATGATCGCTGGGTCGCTCGGACGGCGAGGTTGCGTGCTTCGGTCCGCACGGACTGGTTGATCGCCCAGAACCGATGCCGGGTGCCGGCCCACTCACCTTCGATAAGAGCATGGTGAATGAACATCTCTCGAGCGGTCTTTGGATCGTGGCGGTCGAGCGGGATCGCTCGGTCCGCAACAATGGGCAATCCGTACAGCCGAATGGTCTCGCTGGTGCCGGCTCTGGCAACGGTCTCGTCCCAAAACGTCTCGTGTAGCTCGGTGACGGTGAGATGGGCGGCGGGTTGTTCAAGCCAGGCGGGGTCGATCGGGGCCACGCTGCGTGCCCACAGTCGGGTGGTCTCGACCAGCGTGCCCGCCATGATCCATGAGGGCCGTGTCTCGAAGCATGCCGATCCCGGCTGGATAGCGAACTTCGACGCTCGTGGGCCGAGATAGTCGTGGGACCGTTCGATACGCATGCCGACTTGTGAGAGCAGGCCGTGCAGCACCGCTCGGTGGATGTCCTCGCCCAGGTTGTCATCGGCGCCGGGGCCGACGGTGATGTCAAAGTCGCTGCTGTAGCTGTTGGCGAAGTTGGCGTCGTCACACGCTGACTTGAGCTGGTCGACGGTGTCGAACCATTCGTGCAGGCGTTGCCGGTGCAAAAAGCGCTGATTGCACCAGCGGTCGAACTCTCGTCGGGTGCGACTTCGTCGTTCGACGTGGACCCGTTCCCACAGATGTAACAGCGTGAGAAAGTCGCTGCGGTCGTCGACGAAAATGTCATGGGCTTCGTCGGCAGCCTTTTGCTTATCTCGTGGACGTTCCCGCGGGTCCTGTACCGCGAGCGCGGCTGCGATGATCGTTGCTTCGTGCAGGCAACCCTCGTGATTGCCTCCGACCAACATGGCCCCCAGGCGCGGATCGATGGGCATGGATGACAGCAGACGGCCACGGTCAGTGACCCAGCTTCGGTCCGCTCGGAAGGTCGGTTCTGCAACTGCCCCGAGTTCGAAGAGAAGCTTGATGCCATCGGTAACCGACCGCGGGTCGGGCGGGTCCACGAACGGAAACTCAGACGGCGAACCAAATCCTTGGCTCGCCATCGTCAAGATCACCGACGCCAGGTTGGTGCGCTGGATCTCGGGCTCGGTGAACTCGGGTCGGGCCTCGAACTCGTCTTCGGCGTACAGACGAATCGCGACGCCGGGTCCGAGCCGTCCGCAACGCCCGCTGCGCTGGTTCGCCGACGCCTGCGAGATGGCTTCGATCGGAAGCCGTTGCACTTTGGTTCGCTGGCTGAACCGCGAGATCCGTGCTTCGCCGATGTCGATGACATATCGAATGCCGGGCACGGTGAGCGAGGTTTCGGCAACGTTGGTCGACACCACGACTCGGCGGCGCTCGGACTCGCCGAAGATGCGCTGCTGTTCGGCAGAAGAAAGTCGGGCATAGAGCGGCAGGACTTCAAGGTCTGGCTCGTGGCGTTTGAGCGACTCGCAGACGTCATTGATCTCACGTTCGCCGCTGCTGAACACCAAGATGTCGCCGGGGCCTTCACGCATAAGTTCGGTGACGGCTTTGCGGACTGCGGCCGGAGCGTCGAGCGACTCGCCACTGGCATCGCGTGGGCTGTAGCGAACCTCGACCGGATAGTTGCGACCTGAAACCTCGATGATGGGAGCGTCGTCAAAGTGCTTGGCGAAACGTTCGGTATCGATCGTTGCCGAGGTGATGATCACATGCAGTTCAGGGCGGCGACGGGTCAGCGTGCGCAGATATCCGAGCAGGAAGTCGATGTTCAAACTGCGTTCGTGAGCCTCGTCGACAATGATGGTGTCGTAGGCCAGCAAGTCACGGTCGCGATTGAGTTCGGCGAGCACGATGCCGTCGGTCATGACTTTGATGCGGGTGTTGTCGCCGGTGCGGTTGTCGAATCGCACCGCGTAGCCGACTGCTTCGCCGAGTTTGACGCCCAATTCCTCGCTCACCCGAGCACCGATTGAGCGGGCGGCGATTCGTCGAGGTTGGGTATGGCCGATCATGCCGCGAATGCCCAGACCAGCTTCGAGACACATCTTCGGAAGTTGCGTGCTCTTACCCGAACCGGTCTCGCCCGCAATGACGACCACCTGGTGGTCTCGAATGGCGCTGACGATCTCGTCACGACGTTGAGCGATCGGAAGTTCAGGTGGATACGTCACCCGAGGAACTGCCGCGGCGCGGGCCAACAGCCGTTGCTCAGCAATCTCGATTGCCTGTTCGACCTCATCCAACGCGGCGCTCAGCCGTTCTGGTTCGCGAATCTTGGCGATCCTGCGCAATCGACGCTGCAGCTGCGCCCGATCGGTGTGGGTCACCCCGGCGATGGCGTTGCCGTCAGTGGTCTCGTCGAGACGCCGCACGAGTGACGTTGCGCGGTCCATGACGGTTCAGGCTACGGGTTCAGCTGTGGCGCTGGGGGTTGGCAAACACCAACGTGTTGGTCGATTCGACCCGGTCTGCGTAGCTCTCCTTGTACCCCATGTACATGCCCATGTCGTAGGTGAGCACTCCTACAGCGCACAGATCATTGATGTTGTGAAACTGCATTGCTTTGCCGACGGAAAGGTGCCGATAACGCTGGTCGAAGCTGTGCTGAAACCCGCGGTACCTGGCCCCGGTGGTCCCGCCGATGACATACCCGATGTCGTCGCCATTGACCGACGCGAATAGCACTCGCAGGCCGCCTGCGGCTGCGAACCGGACGGCCAGATCGGCAGTGAACTTGCCGAGGTCGGTCCCGACCAACCCAGAGGCAGCATCGGTCTTCCAACTGTGTGCTTCGATCCGCAGGACCCGTTCGATCGTCGTTGCAACTGTCGCGACCGATGGTGACACCGAGGTGAACGCGATACCGGCATCGGCACATCGGGTTACGGCTGAGCGCAGCGATCGGCGGAACCGGGCGGACCGACGTGAGAGCCACGCGTCGAAACCATCACCAAGGTCGACGATGCAACGATCTGTGGTGTCTGCGAGGGTGCCGCGGGCGACCGTTGAGAGTTGTCGATGGAGTTCCGTTCCCGATGCCAGCCCTGACATCACCAGCGCGTGCCAATCAAAGGTTGACAACGCCGAACCCATAGCCGAAATGCTGGCGGCGGGATCCGGCGAGATGAGTGGCGTCGCAAAGCCCCAAATCGAATCGAATGCGGTGAGCACCGGTCCCTGAGGGTGGTCATGCTGCAACAACGCGAGGTGCCCCGCTGGGCCGCTGAACACCCGGCGTTCGGCATCGGGAGCAAACGCAACGCCAGCGGGAATGATCCAACTGGTCGATGAGCAAATTGGGTCGATGCCGCATTCGGGTCCAAGCTCGGCGGTGTCCTTGTCGAATGCCTCGGCGATCTCTGAGAGTGAGCAGGCTTCCATGGGCTCGACAAGTTTGCCTGATTCGAGCAGGGTCGGCGACCGCTGATGCCGGTACGGTCCGCATCCGGAGGAATTGATTCATGGACCCGACATACAGCGAAGAAGCAGACGCCTATCGCGAGAAGATCACCGCCTTTCTTGGCGAGCATCTGCCCGCCGGTTGGCAAGGCATGGGTGCGTTGAACCCTGAACAGCTTGAGACATTCATGGCCGAATGGCGTGCCATCCTCTCCGCCAATCGACTACTCGCTCCGTCCTGGCCGTCCGAATACGGCGGTGGCGGCTTGTCGTCCATCGAGAAGGTCATTCTCGCCGAAGAGTTCCAAAAGGCTGGCGTGCCGACCGGCGGCGGCAACGACGTGTTCAGTATCCAGATGGTCGGTAACACGATCCTCAACTGGGGTACCGACGAGATGAAGGCAGAGTTTCTGCCGAAGATCATCAGCGGCGAGTACGTCTTTTGTCAGGGATATAGCGAACCGAACTCAGGAAGCGACCTGGCGTCGCTTATGTGCAAGGCCGAGCTCGATGGTGATGAATGGGTCATCAACGGCCAGAAGATCTGGACATCAGCTGGTATGTCAGCGAACTGGATTTTCGTTCTATGTCGTACCGATTTCGAGTCGTCCAAGCACAAGGGCATTAGCTTCTTGCTCTGCCCAATGGATCAGCCGGGCATCGAAGTCCGCCCGATCGCGATGATGTCTGGCGAGTCTGAGTTCAACGAGACATTCTTCACCGATGCCCGCACTGCCAAGGACAACGTCGTTGGCCAGGTCAACGGTGGTTGGGCAGTCGCGATGACATTGCTCGGCTACGAACGCGGTGATTCTGCGGCAACGACGCCGATCGCGTACCGCACCGAGTACGACCGCCTGGTCAAGCTGGCACAGGAAAAGGGTGTCGCCGAAGACCCGGTTATCCGCCAGCGCCTCGCCCAGGCATTTTCGAAGGTCGAGATCATGCGATTCATGGGCCTTGGCACGCTGACCCGCTTCATCGCCGGAGCTACGCCGGGTCCTGGCGAGTCGTTGTTCAAGCTGTATTGGAGCGAGTATCACAAGCAGGTCACCGAGCTCTCGCTCGACATTCTTGGTGCCGAGGCGATGGTCCCAACTGGCCAGCAACCAATGACCTCGTTCAACACCGATCTACCGGGTGCGCCGAACTCGTCGGCGTCGTGGGTAGGGACGTTTTACAACGCTCGGGCAGGCACGATCTACGCCGGCACCTCCGAAGTGCAACGCAACATCGTTGGTGAAATGGTCCTTGGGTTGCCGAAAGAACCGCGACCCGCGAACGTCTGATCGCTCATGCCTAGAGGACGTCGTCTCTTTACCCGAGATCAAGCTGAGGCGGCGCTGCTTAGTGCCGGAATCGACATTCTTACTGAGAGCGGAGCGAGCTACGGCGTGTCGCGAGCGACGCTCGCGGCAGCTATCGAACGCTCTGGCGTGCCGCGCCCGTCGGCGTATCGTGTGTACAACAGCGAGCGCACCGGTGGTCCGCTTGGCGGCTTTCATGAGGCGCTGGCGATCGAGTTGGCAAAGCGCGTTGGCGAGGTCGAGTCGCGGGCGGTGGTTGCATCTGCTGAAGCAATCGTGGCCGAAGCCACCCAAGTTGCTGACACCGCGACGTCGCTCGAGCTTGCGGCTTTGCTCCGAGAAGCGATCAGGGTCGGCGGTGCCGTGGTCTCGCGCGGTGTCTTCCAGCATGAACAGGGTGCGACCTACCTGACGGCGTTGGCTGCTGCTCAGCACTCACGGGCCAGCGAAGCAGTTCGTGCTGCCTTTGTCGCTTCTGAACGCGAGCTGCACCAAGCCTATGTGCTTCTGTATGACCGAATCATGCGGGTCTTCGGCCTGCGAATCGGGCCAGGATGGACGCTCGACCGTCTGGTTGCAGCGGTCTCAGATTCGTCGCTCGGCTATTCGATCGCTGGTGATGTGGTGCCTGGGCACGAACCGTTCGATTTGCCCACCGGTGAGAACGGCGAGATGCAGCAGTGGAGCACAACCGCTTGGACGATTTGGAACATGTTCAGCCTGGCGATGGAGCCCGATCCGCGGGTCTCGAACGCGGCCGATATCTCGCTGCTCCCCGCCATCTAAGGGACCGGGCTGACGACCACAACGTCTGATCAGGGTCGCATTGAAGGCGCTAGAAGCCAGCGCTGAAATGTTGAAGCGGAGTGTGGGGGTACATCGGAGCCCGATCGCGAATGCAGCTGTCTCGCAACCGTCATCGTTGGCTAGACGTTCGTCCCCTAGTGACGGCGATGGAGTAAGGCGTGGAGCCGGTCGTCGGAGT
>CALDYC010000081.1 GCA_937941245.1 uncultured Acidimicrobiales bacterium
GTCAAGATGGTCCACAACGGCATCGAGTACGGAATGATGGCGGCGATCGCAGAAGGTCTGGCGATCCTTGACCGGGCAGATCTCGGCAAGGTCGACCAGGAACACGATGCCGAGACCACGCCCATGCGCAGCGGGCAGTACTACCAGTACGACATTGACACCGCAGCGGTCGCCGAGGTGTGGCGGCGTGGCAGCGTGATCTCGTCATGGCTAGTTGACCTCACCGCCGAGGCTCTGGCGCTCGACCCCGAACTCGACGCCTACTCAGGCCACGTGAGCGACTCGGGCGAGGGTCGTTGGACGGCTCAAGCGGCCATCGATTTGGCGGTTCCTGCACCGGTGATCACGACATCGTTGACATCACGATTCGCGTCGCGCGAACTCGATCAGTTCGCCGGACAGGTGCTCTCGGCCATGCGAGCCGGCTTTGGCGGCCATGCCGAAAAGAAGGCTCCCGCTGCCGATGGTGACACCGCATGACCGCGGCCACTAAACCTGCTGGGACTCAATTCGCTGGGTCCAGCCTCACCTCGAATGTGCTGATTCTGTTCGGTATCACCGGCGACCTTGCGTATAAGAAGCTCTTTCCCGCCCTTGCTGAACTGGCGGCCGACGGAATCAAGCCTCAGATCATCGGCGTCGCCCGGTCCGAGGGCGACGCCGACACGGTGCGCGGTCGAGCGCGACAAGCCCTTGCCGAATGGCCTGCAGACATCGTTGACGACGTTGCCTCTCGGATTCGGTACGTGCGTGGTGAATACACGGCGACCGATACCTACGAACGGCTCGCCGAAGCCGTTGGCGACGAACCTGTGCCGGTCGCGTTTTTGGCAATACCTCCTGACCTCTTCGATGATGTCGCGACCGGTTTGGCATCGGTCGGGTTGCATCGGGGGCGGATCGTGGTCGAAAAGCCATTTGGTCGCGATCTGGCTTCGGCCCGCGAGCTCAACGAGATCCTGCACCGGCACTTTCCCGAATCGTCGATCTATCGCATCGATCACTTCTTGGGCAAGGACGCCGTGCAGAACCTGATGGTGTTCCGGTTCGCGAACGCCATGCTTGAGGCGGTCTGGAACCGTCAGCACATCGCTCGTGTGACCATCACGATGGCCGAGTCGTTCGATATCGCTGGACGAGGCTGGTTTTATGACGAAGTCGGAGCAGTTCGCGATGTCGTCCAGAACCATCTCCTGCAGATGCTGGCGTTGTTGGCGATGGAGCCACCGGTCACCGACGACGCCGATTCGTTGCGTGATGAAAAGGTGAAAGTGCTCCGCGCCGTGCGTGCTGCAGACGCTGACCGATGCGTGCGAGGCCAGTACGACGGATACCTCGACGAAGACGGCGTCGGCGACGGATCAAACACCGAGACCTTCGTCGCCATGGAGTTGTTCATTGATTCGTGGCGCTGGGCTGGCGTGCCGTTTGTGATTCGTGCCGGCAAAGCGATGGCCGAAACAGTCACCGAGGCGGTTATCGAGTTTCGCCCGCCTCCGACGACGATGTTCGGCGACCTCGATCGCGAGGCCAATGCCAACCATCTGCGATTCCGCATGAAACCCGACAACTCGATCGTCTTGACGATGAATGCCAAGCGGCCCGGAGACGAGATGGTGTCTGCGCCCGTTGATCTCGGCGTCGACTACGGCGAAGTGCTCGGCGGAAGCGGACCAGATCCCTACGAACGTCTGCTCGGCGACGCGCTCGAAGGTGACAACCGGCTCTTCGCCCGCCAGGACGGCGTAGAAGAGTCGTGGCGGGTCGTCGATCCGATCCTGGACCTTGCCCAACCTGTGCGGTCCTATGCGACCGGTACATGGGGGCCAAGTGCTGCTGACAACATTGATCCCCGCGGGGCTGATCGTCGCCCGGGGGATCCCGGCTCGCTTGACGCCAGCCCAGCTGACGCCAGCTCACCTGGTCCCGGCGCAGGTAACTCCGGCGCAGATTCGCCATGACGAGCTCGACGTTTGGTCCCGCCACGGGTCCAACGATCCTCGAGTGTGAAGACCCGGCCGCGGTGGCGCAACGAGCAGCCGAGCAGATCCATCGGTGCATCGACGAGGTGCTTGTGCACAAGCACACCGCAGTTGTGGCACTCAGCGGCGGTTCGACTCCTCGACACACACTTACCGAGCTCGCGGAGCGAGATGTCGATTGGTCGCGTGTCCAGATCACGCAGGTTGATGAACGCCTAGTGCCGGCGCTGCACCCAGATCGCAATCTGATCATGTTGTTCGAAGCGCTACTCAGCCGGATTAGCCCAGCGTCGGTGTTAGCGATGCCGCCCCTTGAGAGTCCGCGCCGTTCTGACAGCAGCCAATCCGGTAGCGATCATGGCGAGTCGCCAGACGATGTACTTCGCGCCCACCGCGCCGCATTTGCCGCATTCGCTGGCGCCCCCGCCCACATCGATGTTGCAGTCCTTGGGCTCGGCGACGACGGACACACCGCATCGCTTGTGCCAGGCGACCCGGTGCTTGCCGACACCGCCGATATCGGTCTTACCCAGCTCTACAACGGCACCCAGCGGCTCACGCTCACTGTGCCGGTGCTGCGGTCTGCGACCCACCAGATCATGGTTGTCACCGGCGAATCGAAGGCGGCGGCGGTAGCTCGGCTGAGACGGCCGGGACATGATCCTGCACACCTCGTCATCGATGAGAACACGGTCGTGGTCGCTGATAGCGCTGCCCTTGGGGCCGGGCACCGGTGAAGAAAGTTGTGAATTGAGTCGCTGCGCATTGGCGGGCCACCCTGGAGCGCCGTACCCTCACGCGAATGGCAACAGCGCTGCGGGTGGCTGACCCGGTGAACCGGGGTGACCGGATCAAAGGTTTTGTGGCGTTGACCAAGCCTCGAATCATCGAACTGCTTCTTGTCGAGACGGTCCCGACGATGATCGTCGCCCAGCGCGGCATGCCTTCGGTGTGGCTCATGATCGCGACCGTGTTCGGCGGAGCGCTTGCTGCCGGCGGCGCAAACGCCGTGAATATGTACGTCGATCGCGACATCGATGCAATCATGGAACGCACCAAGGGTCGCCCGCTCGTCACCGGTGTTGTTCAGCCGACCGAAGCGCTTGTGTTCGCCCTGGCCCTCGAAGCGGCCGCGTTCGGCTTCCTGTGGTATTTCGTCAATTTGCTTAGCGCGGTGTTGGCCGTGTCGGCAATGCTCTTCTACGTCTTCGTGTACACGCTCTGGCTCAAACGCCGCTCATCGAGCAACATCGTGATTGGCGGAGCGGCGGGAGCGGTCCCGGTGCTGGTGGGCTGGACCGCCGTTACCAACGAGCTGGCGTGGCCGCCAATCGTGCTGTTTGCGATCATCTTCTACTGGACCCCGCCTCACTTCTGGGCGTTGGCGATCAAGTACAAAGACGACTACGCAGCCGCGGACGTCCCCATGCTTCCGGCAGTAGCGGATCTCGCAACGGTTACCCGGCGGATCGTCGGGTACACCGTGCTTCTGTGGGCCCTCACCCTGTTGTTCGGGCCGGTAGCCGATATGGGCGCAATCTATTTCGTGTCGGCGTTCTGCCTTGGGGCAATCTTCTTGTGGTACGCGATCAGCGTGGCCCGAGACCCTCAGCCCGCTCCGGCCATGAAGCTATTCGGCTGGTCAATCACCTACGTCGTGCTGCTGTTTGGCGCCATGGCAGTGGACCAGCTGGTCTGACCCGATGACGACCCGGGCGACACCCCTAATACAGACTTTGTGCGGTTTTGAACAAGCACAGGTCGTCTCGATAGAGTGCAGGCCGCAGCGGTCCTCGTTCCGTGAACGCGCCGTGTCTAGCATCGCTGGGCAGGGGGCTGGATCCGACCTAAGACATCGTCTGCCTGTACCCCGGAAAATCCATCTCGCATGACAGAAACCTCATGACACTTACTGAATACAGGCCGGCCGAAACGGTTCCACTCGCAATGGCCCCAGCGGTCTACGCCCGAGGCTCCCAGAACATTCTTGCCGACGGTGCAAGTAGCGGCGATCACAAGGTCATTGGCCGTATGTGGATCCTCGGCGCGCTGCTGTTCGGGCTCTTCACCGTCGTTGCCGACGTGTTGGTGCGGCTTGAGCGGCTCGACACCGAGAGTGTCACGATCTTTAGCAATGCCAGCGCCTACGAGCAGTGGTTCACGCTGCAGCGCGTCAGCATCGTCTTCCTCTTCGTTGTTCCGCTGCTGATCGGCATCGCAAACGTCGTTGTGCCCCTGCAACTTGGTGCCCCATCGTTGGCGTTTCCCCGAGCCGCAGCATCTGCGCTGTGGACCTGGGCCGTCAGCGGCGTCATGCTCGTCGTTTCGTGGGCGATCGACGGAGGTTTGGTTGACCGTGGTGACGTCGTCGTCAATGCCCCCACGCAGCTCTCGATGGTGGCATTTGCAGCCCTCACGCTGTCGATCCTGGTTGCGACGGCTGTCATTGTCACCACGATCTTCACTGAGCGCTCGCAGGGCATGTCGCTCTACAACGTTCCCTTGTTCAGCTGGTCAATGCTCGTCGCTGGCGCCATCTGGTTGCTCGCTCTTCCGGTACTCATCGCAAATCTCGTGATCATGTGGGTCGATGCCCGCGGCGACGGCTTCCATAGCTTCGGTGGCGAGGATCTGTTCTCACAGGTCGCGTGGGTGTTCGACCAACCACAGGTGTTCGCCTTTGCCATTCCGGTTCTCGGCATGCTCGGCGAACTCATTCCGGTTGCCGTTCGTCGTCGCCTCAAGAACTACGACATGGCCATGGTCTCGATCGGCGCTTTCGGTGCGTTCACCTTTGGTGCCTATGCGCAGAGCTACTTCAACCCGAACGCTGGCAGCACCTGGTTGTACGTGATCGGCTCGGTCACACTGCTGCTCCCGATCCTGGCAATGCTCGGGGTCGTTGGTCTGACCGTCTCAGCAGCCGGACGGGCACCCACCATGAGTGCCCATCTGGCGCTCGCAGTCGCCGCGCTACTCACGTTGTTGCTCGCCGGCGCAGTCGCCGCGGTCCGAGTGCTCGACAGTTTGTTGGCACCGGTTATTGGATTTATCCACGACGCCATCGACTTTGTGTTCGGCGCTGACCTGAACTGGCTCACCCGTTTCGAGGGTTGGCTTCGTGAGAACTTCGACGAAGTCGCCGGGTCTTCGCTCAGTGGCGCAATGGTTCAGCTCGCCGCAGTCGCGGCCCTTCTTGCGGCGACGGCCGGCATCTTCTATTGGGCTCCCAAGATCTTTGGCCACAAGCTGCCTGGCGGGCTCGGCATGATCATTGCCTTGTCACTGCTCGGCGGCGCAGCGGTCACTGCGCTTCCCGATGCCGTGAGCGGATTTCTCGATCAGCCCGATTTCGTTGCACGCGGAGCGCAGCGAGACGGCGTCGAAATCATGAACCTGATCAGCTTGGTTGGCTCGCTCGGTATTGCCGTCGGCACGCTCGCGTTGCTCGTAGCCGTTATCGGCTCGTTCGCTCTTGGCCGCGGCGCCGCCGATCGCGACGACGATGACGAGGACCCCCGCAACCCATGGTCTGGGCACACCCTCGAATGGCTGACTGATTCACCGCCAGCACCCGGCAACTTCAGCGGGCCTCTGGTCGTGACATCCGAGGCGCCACTCCTTGACGAGGACTTCGTCAACCCACATACCGGATCAATCGCAGAGGTTTCGTCATGACCCAGATCGGCCTGACTGACCCCAGCCAAATGGTCGTCACCGCCGCTCCTGCACCGTTTGCACCCCGTAAACGAACCGTGCAGATCGGCACCGCGTTGTTGACCGCCGCGTCGGTCATGTACTTCGGCGGTCTCTTCGGCGTCTACATGACCACCCGAAACCGCTTCCTGACTGAACAGAGCGCTCTCGAAGCTTTGGGCGAACGCACCTCAACGTGGATCCCGAGCAGTGCGCAGGTCGAATTGACTGCGCCGACGATCATGGCGTGGACGCTGCTCATGTCAATCATCAGCATGCAGTGGGCGGTCTATGCCTACAAGCGTGACGATCGCAGTCACGGCCTTTTGGCAATTGCCACGACGGCAATGTTCGGTGTGGCCGTCATCAACCAGGTCGTCTTCCAATGGAAGCAACTTGGTTTAGTTATCGACGACACCGGTGGCAGCGCAGCCGCAACCCTCATCTACACCATCACCGCGTCGCATGTCGCAATGATCGCCATTGCACTCATCATGTTGGCATTTGTGGCCTTCCGAGCCGTTGCCAGCACATCAACGAGCGACCACGTTGACAGCGTGGCCTCGGTCGCCACCTTCTGGTACGCCATGGTGGGGCTGTACTTCATCATCTGGATCCTGATCTTCATCACCAAGTAGGCAGCCGTGTTCACTCCAGGTTTCAAATTCTTCGCCGGTGCCGCCGTCATCGGTCTCATCGGTGCCTTCGTGTATGGCTTGTCGTCTGGCGACCCGTCCGGACCTGATTACTTCGGCTTCGTCGATCGCCAATCAGTCATCGGTCTGATCAGCCTGGGCTGGAAGGGCAACATCGGCAGCAGTCTCGGCACGATCATTTTGCTGTTCTTCGCCGGAAGCGCCGCCTTCGTTGGTGGAACCGCCGTGGCATTTCGCGACGCCGACGTCGAAGCTGTCGCGCAGCTCGACGGTCGCTCGTCCATGCCGTCGGCACAACGCCCCACCACACCGAGCTACTGGCCGTTCGCTTCGGCGCTTGGCGTAGGTGTGCTGCTCATGGGATTGGTGCTCGACACCAAGGTCTTCTGGATTCTGGGTCTCGCCATCTTGGCAATCGTTGCGGTCGAGTGGTCACTCACTGGCTGGGCTGATCGTTCGACTGGCGATGCCGATACCAACGAGGCGATCCGCAGCCGGGTCATGGCCCCGTTCGAGATCCCGCTTCTTGCCACCCTGTCGGTTGGTGTGATCGCCCTCGCGTTTTCCCGAGTGTTCCTCACGGTCAGCAAGCTCGGAGCGGTCGGTGTTGCCGGAGTGGCAGCCCTCATTGTTTTCCTGGTCGCGCTACTCGCCGTGCTCAAGCCGAACCTCAGCCGACGCACCATGGGGGCGCTCATTGGTGGGCTGGCCGTCACGGTCATAGCACTTGGTGTCATTTCTGCTGCAGTTGGACCGCGTGAAATAGAACACCCCGGTGAGCACAGTGAAGATCACAGTGAAGAAACTACGGTGAGCGACGAATGAGTCAGAAAGAGTCTCCAGTGGGCACAGCGTCTCAATCAGACACCGCACGCAGGCCGTCGACGCATGTGCGCCGCCGGGTTGGCGGATTGGCCGTCGCCGGCGGTTCCGCGCTGCTGCTAGCCGGTTGTGCCGACACGCCGCTCGACACGATGGCTCCCGAGAGCCCGATCGCGAACGAGATCAACAATCTGTTCATCGGCGTGGGCATCGTCGCCGTGATTGTGTTCATACTCGTGCAAGGCGCAGTCATCTACATGGCCCGTCGCTTCAGGGTTGCCCCTCCGAAAGACGAATCGCAGATCTACCCAGACGAAGACTTCCCCGAGCAGATCCACGGCAACACCCGCCTCGAAATCGGCTGGACGATCCTGCCCACGGTCATCATGGCCGTTGTTGCCTTCTTCACGCTCGGAACGTTGTTCAATCTCGACGATGTCTCCGCTTCGGACAATCGCCAGATCCAAAAGGTCACCGTCGTTGGACAACAATGGTGGTGGGAGTTCCAGTACCACCTCGACGACGACGACATCCCCGACATCGTGACAGCGAACGAGTTGGTGCTTCCCGTCGGTGAAGAGATCTACCTCGACGTCACCAGCCGCGACGTCATCCACTCGTTCTGGATTCCAGCGCTCAACGGCAAACGCGACGCAGTGCCCGGACGCACCAGTCCATGGACAATCGAGGCCGGAGCACTCGGTCGATTCCCTGGCGAGTGCACCGAATTCTGCGGGCTTTCGCACGCATACATGGAAAAATGGGTTATCGGCGTAACGGCCGATGACTGGCAGGTCTGGGCCGACAACCAAATGGCCGATGCCGAAGTTCCGACCGATGCTGACGCACTTGCTGGCTGGGAAGTATTCAGCGCTCAATGCGCGTCGTGCCACGTCCTCAACGGACTCACCTCGCTGAATGACACCGACGCCGCTGACTCGTTCGAAATCTATGACGGCGCCAACCGCCTGATCGACAAGCAAACCCAGGTCTCCGGTGCAGCTCCAAACCTCAGCCACTTTGCCTCGCGGTCAACGTTCGCCGGTGGCATCTTCGAGTTGTACGAGAACATCGACGACGTCGACTATCTCGACCTGGCACAGGCCGGAGACCTCAACCGTGGTCAACTCGAAGCCTGGATCACCAACGCACCTGAGCAGAAGTCCAACGCCTGGGATAGCCCCACGGGCCAGCGGGGAATGACCCCGTTCGAAGCACTTTCATCCGACGACGTTGACCACCTCGTCGCCTTCCTGATGACCCTCGACTGAGTTACCGAGCAGCACCAATCATGGCAATCACCGAAGACCGTCCGCTGGCCCTCGAGTCAGGCGAAGTCGTCACCAAAAACAACCGACCGCTGGGTGCCCTCACCCGGCCGCAGAGCGATGTTGGCTGGGCCAGCTGGTTCACGACTGTCGATCACAAGAAGATCGGCATCATGTACGGCGTCGGATCGCTGTTCTTCTTCTTGTTTGGTGGTGTCGAAGCGCTGCTGATCCGCATCCAGCTTTCGCAGCCGGGCAATAGTTTCTTGTCAGAGAGCCTGTACAACCAGGTCTTCACCATGCACGGCGTCACGATGGTCTTCCTCGTGATCATGCCCATGGCTGCAGCGTTCGCGAACTATCTGCTTCCGCTGCAAGTCGGAGCACGAGACGTCGCATTTCCGCGACTCAATGCCTTCAGCTTCTGGTGCTGGCTTGCCGGTGCCATCTTCTTGAACACATCGTGGTTCCTCGGCGGCGCCCCCGACGGTGGCTGGTTCGCCTACGCACCGAACACCTCAGCGACGTTCGCTCCAGGAAACGGCATGGACTTCTACGCCATTGGCCTGCAAATCGCCGGTATTGCTTCGTTGGTCTCGGCGATCAACCTCATTGTGACCGTGCTCAACATGCGAGCGCCGGGCATGACACTGCTGAAGATGCCGATCTTCACGTGGATGATGCTCGTCGTGCAGTTCCTGCTTCTCTTCGCTGTTCCCGTCATCACCATTGCGCTGTTCCTGTTGACGTTCGACCGCAGCTTCGACGCCAACTTCTTCAACGTTGCCGAGGGCGGAAGCCCGCTGTTGTGGCAGCACTTGTTCTGGATCTTTGGGCACCCCGAGGTGTACATCTTGATCTTGCCTGCGTTTGGCATCATCTCTGAGGTGATCCCGACGTTCAGTCGCAAGCCGATCTTCGGCTATCCGTTCATGGTCGGCTCCGGAATCGCCATTGGCTTCATGGGCTGGGGCGTGTGGGCTCACCACATGTTCGTCTCCGGCCTCGGCCCGATCTCGGTCGCAGCGTTCTCGCTCTCGACCATGTTCATCGCCGTTCCAACCGGCGTGAAAATTCTGAACTGGCTGGCAACGATGTGGGGAGGCAGGCTCCGTTTCAACACGTCCATGCTGTTCGCCGTCGGCGTGATCACCATGTTCACCATCGGTGGCCTGTCCGGCGTGACCCACGCTGTAGCTCCGAGCGACACCCAGCAGACCGACACCTACTACATCGTTGCCCACTTTCACTACGTGATCTTCGGTGGGGCTCTGCTCGGAATGTTCTCCGGTTTCTACTTCTGGTGGCCGAAAGTCTTTGGCCACAAGCTCAACGAGAAGTGGGGCAAGATCAACTTCTGGACCATGCTGATTGGCTTCAACGTCACCTTCGGTCCCATGCACGTGCTTGGCTTGCAGGGCATGGCCCGACGCCACCACAGCTATGCCGAAGCTGACGGCTTCACGGTATGGAACCAGGTCGTCTCACTCGGCAGCTTCGTGATCGCCATCGGCGTGTTGGCCTTTTTGATCAACGTCGTCGTGTCACGTCGCGAAGCCAAACGCAACCCGGTCGAGATGGGCCCTGACCCATGGGATGCTCGCAGCCTCGAATGGTCAACGGCATCGCCGACGCCGGTCCATAACTTCGACAAGGACCCCGTCGTGCAGTACCAAGATGACTGGTGGCATCGTAAATGGGGCACCAACGACGAAGGCACGATTGTTCGTATCGCTCACCCCGAAGACATCGCCGACGACGGCAGTAACACCAACGTGCACCTGCCGTCGCCGTCGTACTGGCCGCTCGTATTGTCGTTCTCGCTGCCGATCATCGGCTACGCCATCATCTTCTCGCTGTGGCTTCTGATTCCTGCTGGAATCATGTTCCTCGCGGGCTTCGTGGGCTGGGCCCTCGAGCCTGCGGACGATCCCGAAGCCGCACACGGTCACGATGACCACGATGACCATGGCGATAATCACGATGCCGCGACCGTGTCGGTAGGCGCCGAAGGAGCTTCCGTTGACTGAAACCGCCGTCGCCTCCGAGGCGGCAGCCGCAACTGACCACGGCCACGCGCATCAGAGCAGCGGCCACGACACCAGTACCGGTATCTCGAACAACAAGTTGATGATGTGGGTGTTCCTCGGCAGCGAATGCTTGCTATTCGGTGCCCTCATCTCGACCTACATGCTCTACAAGGAACGGCTGCCCGACGGCGAACTTGGACCATCTGATGTCTTCGACATCCCGTTCACCTCGCTGTCGTCATTTGTGCTGCTTCTCAGCTCGCTCACTATGGTGCTCGCCCTCTCGGCGATCAGCCGCGGCGATTACCGGAACTTCAGGATCTGGACGCTGACCACCGCCACGCTCGGCGCAATCTTCATCGCAGGCCAGATCTACGAGTTCACCGTCTTCTACGAAGAAGGTCTGGGCTATACGACCAACATCTTCGGGTCATCGTTCTACACCTTGACCGGCTTCCATGGTGTGCACGTTTCGTTCGGCATCATCATGCTGTTGGCGATCTACATCATGCACCGACAGGGTCGACTCAATCAGGACAAAGCTGAGACCGTCGAAATCGTCGGCTTGTATTGGCACTTTGTTGACATTGTGTGGATCCTCATCTTCACCGTCGTGTACCTGTTCCCACAACCGGAGAGTGTGTTGTGACCGATCTCGCCGTTAACCACGACTCGGACCTGCACGATGGCAGCCACGACGACGAGCACCACGATCATCCGTCTGACTGGTTCTACATCAAGATCGCGCTGATTCTGGCTTTCTTCACGTTGATTGAAGTCGGCACCTACTTCGAATCAGTACACAACGCCCCAGAGTGGGCCATGTACGCGGTGCTTACCTTCCTCATGGTCGTCAAGTTCGTCATGGTTGGTGCCTATTTCATGCACCTCAAATACGACACGGTTATGTTCCGTCGTGTCTTTATTGCCGGCATCGTCTTAGCGATTGTCGTCTACGTCATCATGTTCTTGGCGTACAACCGGTTCGGTTTCGCCTGAGCGATTTGCATGCTTGGCGCTGACACCGACATCTGGCGGTTCCAGGCTCATCCCGAGGTTTGGCTGATTGTCGTTGCCGTGTTCGGCTTCGGTTGGTGGGTTGCCCGGGTGCTTGGTCCCAAGGCTGTCGGACCCGACGAGGTCATTGTCACCCGGCGACAAAAGGCTGCCTTCTGTGCCGCTCTTGGCTTGTTGTGGCTTGCAAGCGACTGGCCAATGCACGACATCAGCGAGGAATATCTCTACAGCGCTCACATGGCCCAGCACATGTTGCTGACACTCGTCATTCCTCCGCTCTTTCTGCTCGCGATTCCCGAATGGCTGGCCCGCCTGGTCGTGAGCAACGACGGCACCAGTGGTGTGTGGATTCGCCGGTTGACTCGCCCGGTGCCCGCCGCGCTTGTGTTCAACGTGCTGGTTGCGCTGACTCACCTCAAGCCGGTTGTCAATACGTCGATCGAAAACGGCGTGTTTCACTACGTTGTGCATCTTGCGGTGTTCACCGCCGCGCTGCTCATGTGGATGCCAGTAGCGAGTCCGCTGCCGGAACTGCGAGCGTCGTACCCCGGCCAGATGATCTTTCTGTTCCTGAACTCGGTTCTACCCACCGTTCCCGGTGGCTTTCTGACGTTCGCCGAAGATCCGCTGTACCGCGTCTATGAACATCCGGTTCGGTTGTGGGGCATTTCTGCAGTCGATGATCAACAGACGGCCGGCTTGATCATGAAGCTCGGTGGAGGCGCATTGATCTGGACACTCATCGTGATCCTGTTCTTTAGGTGGGTCCGTGGCAACGAATCCACCTTCAGGCCTGACCAAAGCGCGGTTTTGCCAGCAGACCTCACCTTCGAGACCGTCGAAGCCGCCTTTGCTGACGCGGGTGAACCAGCCGTCGAACGTCCACCTGAGCCGGGTCGACCAGCACCGACCTAGCGCCGCTCGGTGTGCTGGGTCATCTTCCATGAGCCGAACAGCTCATTTGGCGCGAATCGCCTGAAACTGGTCCTCATCGCTCACACATAGTCCGTAGGGGCCGAAGTATTGGTATGGGCAACGGCGAGGGGTGGATTCGAGCGCGCGAAGCGGACTTCCGTGTCGCAGACCTGCCAGCGCTGCGCCGCATGCTCGATGCTGATTCGATCGTCATGCGGGTCAATGCCAATGGCACCATCGGTGCCCACGAACGGCTCCCCGAAATCGTCACCGGCCGGGCAATGGCTGCCTTGCTCAATCGTGATCGTGCCACGTTCGAACAAGCCTGTGCCGACGTCGCCGACACTGGTCGATCAACAACCCTCGAGGTCGGCGAGGATGAGCACCTTGTGCTGGTGCCGGTATTCGCTGACGACGCTGATGTCTGCCGATACGTCGTCTGCTGGACCCGTCGAACCGCCGCAGCTGATCTCGGCCCGTCAATCAGTGACTTGCGCAACAATGAACTTCGATACTGGTTCAGGCATCACGCAACTGCTGATGTGGCGACGGTCGAGGTGTCGCCTCGCTGGAAGATTCCGCAGGGAGACGAAATCGATCTGGCAGATCACGCACAGGAGATTGCAGCGCACGGCCTGGCAGCGACTGTCATGGCGAGCACGTTGCACGGTGCTCTCGACGCGATGATCGACAGTGGGCGGCCCGATGTTCATGTGTTGGTTCGGATCCCCGAGCCGGAGTTCCTGCAGGGCATTCTGCCGACGGTGCACGGGTCGCTTCGAGCATCGCTCATCGAGCCGGATCGAATCACTTTCGCGATTCCCGTACACATCGCCGTCGATGAAAGCGTTTTGCCGGTGATTACACACCTGCGGGCCATGGGAGTCCGCATCGATGTCGTTGGTCTACATGCGCTAACTGCCGCGTTGCACGCGGTCAGCGACACATCCGATCATCACCACCAGATTCCGGCCAGCGGGGCGGTCGCGCACGAGTGGAAGCCGACTCTGGCCGAAGCACTCACTGGTACTGCTCCCGTCGCCATCTAAACCAACACCGAATCCCATACGCAGCGACGGGTCACACAAAAAGCACTGATCCGACGCGGGCGTGCGGATACCCTCGCCTGGGTGATCGACCTAAAACGACTAGCTGAGCCCGGCTACAGCGCCGGTATCAAACGCAAGGGCGCTGACGGCGCTGTCATTGATCAGGTCATCGCTCTGTCGTCGCAGCGGCACGAAGCACAGCTCGCGGTCGAACGGTTGCGCGCCGAGTCGAACACCGTGTCCAAAGCGATTGGCAAGGCATCGCCAGAGGATCGCCCAGCCAAGATCGAAGCCGCTGCAGCGGTAAAGGCCGCATTGGTCGAAGCCGAGCAGACCTATAACACCCTTGACGGCCAGGTCACCGAACTGGCGCTTCAGCTGCCCGTACCCGCCCACGAATCGGTGCCTGATGGCGGCGAAGACGACGGCCAGATCATCGCCACCGTCGGAGGCACTCCCGCTGCACCGCCAATGGACCACGCCGACTTCGGCCGGCACCTGGGATGGGTAGATAACGAACTCGGTGCCGATGTCAGCGGTTCACGGTTCGCGTACATCATGGGCGGGGCCGTACAGATTGAGTTCGCGCTGGTGCAGTACGCCCTCGCCAAGCTGGTTGCCCGTGGCTTTGTGCCGGTTGTCCCTCCGGTGCTCGTTCGCGAACAGATGATGGTCGATGCTGGCTTCTTCCCGACCGATCGCCATCAGGTGTACAGCATCGAAGGCGATGACTTGTTCTTGGTCGGGACCGCAGAGGTACCGCTCGCCGGCGTGCACCGTGGGGACCGCATCGACGACACGCGATTGCCGCTGCGCTACTGCGGTTTCTCATCGTGCTTCCGGCGCGAAGCCGGAACCTACGGCAAAGACACCCGAGGCATTTTTCGGGTGCACCAGTTCGACAAAGTTGAGATGTTTGTCTGGTCAGATCCCGACAAGAGCTGGGACGAACACGAGATGCTGCTCGAGATCGAGCGCGAGATTCTCGATGAACTGGCCCTGCCCTACCGAGTCGTCAACATTGCAGCGGGCGACCTTGGCTCTGCTGCCGCCAAGAAATACGACTGCGAAGTCTGGCTTCCGTCCGAGGGGGCCTATCGAGAGGTCACCAGCTGCTCGAACTACCTCGACTACTCAGCCCGCCGACTCGATGCTCGCATCAAAGGCGAGTCGGGTTCACGCTTCGCCCACACGCTCAATGGCACGGCGATTCCGGTTGCCCGCATGTTGGTGTTTCTGATGGAGCATTATCAGCAGGCCGACGGCACGTTCACCGTGCCCGAGGTATTGCGTCCATTCTGTGGACTCGACTCAATCGGGCCCCGGAGCTGATCGACCAGCTCGACGTTCGATCAACCGATTGACGAGTCGCTCGTAGGTTTCAACGTCTTGGGCTCCGGGCACCACAAATGAACCCCCAAGAACCAAAGACGGCACTGCCGTGATGTTGCGCATGACCGCGTCGTTGTGATCGGCCCACACCTGCTGGGCTAGCGCGACATGGTGTTCGTCGAGCACCGCCTTGAACTCGGTCGGGTCGAGATCACACGCACCCGCGATGGCGAACAACTCGTCGAAGTCGCTGATGTCGCGGTTCTGCACGAAATAGGCGTCGAGCAACGAATGATGAAAGAGATCCTGCGCGTGCGGTCCGAACATTGCGCTCGCTTTCCACGCCACCTGAGCCGGAAGCGAACTCAGCGGAGGGCGTGAGCCCGACCCCCAGGGTGTCGTGAACGATGCCGCTGGCTCCAGCTCGGCTGGGGTCTGCCATGACGTGGTGTACTGAATGAACTTGTCAAGGTCCTTGACCTTGGGCTCAGTCCGAAGCAGGAAGCTCTTCCACTCGATGTTGACGCGATCGCCGAGACGGCGTTTGAGTTCGTCGATACGCACGGTGCCGACATGGCACCACGGTCAAAGAAAGTCGCTGAAGACTTCGAGTGTGACCGGTGCGTCGTGTGTGGTGGTCATAGTGCCTCCCCGGCCAGAATCGAGATCCACGCGGCAGCGACTGCCGCTGCGATCGTAAGTCCAACGTAGGCCAACGCCGTTCGACTCTTGCCATCGTTAACCAGATCTGCGGCTTCCGCCGCTACCGATGAGAACGTCGTGACTGAACCCAGGACAGCGACGGTGGCTAGGAGCTCATTGTTCCAGCCGGCCCCGATCAACAGGCCAAGCACAGCAGCGCCAGCGACGTTGATGGCGAGCGTGCGTGTCGGGAGCTGGCCCGGTGGCTGATCAGCCGTGACGAGGGCTCGGGCAATTGTGGCAAGCGCAGCGGAGGCCACGAACAGCATTGCGAACCCCATCATGTGGTCACGTGAGGTTTGGGTCGGAGCGAACCGCGGGCGAGCGAGCGGCCTGCGATGAACGCCGCCGCCCCTCCGGCGACGCTGGTCAATAGGTACACACACGCGGTCGGTAGTGACGGCGACGCTGAGCCCGCTCCGAATAGCAACGCGAGATCCGCTGCGAATGTCGACAACGTGGTCAGACTTCCGCAGAAGCCCACGATCGCCGCTCGGCGCCATCGTGGCGTTGGCCGTTCGTGTCGACCTGAATGGATGAGCCATCCGATCGCAAGGCAACCAGCGCAATTGACGACGAGAACATCGAGCGGAAATTGTGTGGCGACCGAGTTCGCCGCCAGTTCCGCGAACACTGAGTTAGCGCGGGTCAGCCGATGTCGAAGTGCCGCACCGGCTACTCCGCCGGCAGCCACTGCGGCGAGGTCGGTGACGGGGATCGACCGGCGACTCACGGTTGTGACCGTAGCGATGATTGACTAGGTGCATGGACTTGGCTGACCTGCGCGCCGAATACGACGTCGGTGCCCTCGACACCGACTCGATGCTCGACGACCCGATCAGTCAATGGTGGAGCTGGTTCGACCATGCCAGCGAAAACGGCGTGCACGAACCCAACGCAATGGCACTTGCCACGGTTGACGAGGGTGGTTGGCCCCATGCCCGCAATGTGTTGGTGAAGGGGGTCGATGCGCACGGCTTTGTCTTCTATACGAACTACGAGAGCGCCAAGGCAGGGGAACTCGAATCGAGCGGGCGCGCCAGCCTGTTGTTCAGCTGGCTCGAAGTCCACCGCCAAATTCGGGTGGTTGGCACGGTGTCACGCGTTGCCCCCTCTGATAGCGATGCCTATTTCGCGAGCCGCCCCGCAGGCAGCCAGGTTGGAGCTTGGGCTTCACCGCAAAGCGACCTGATCGATGACCGTGACGTGCTCGAAGGAGCGGTTGCAGATATTCATGCCCGGTTCGGTGACGGTGACATTCCTCGCCCATCGTTTTGGGGCGGGTATCGGGTCGCTCCGATCACGGTCGAGTTTTGGCAGGGTCGCCCGAGTCGTTTACACGACCGCCTGCGGTATCGCTGGCAGAACAATGCGTGGCAGATCGACCGTCTCGCCCCCTAAGGACGGCACCGAACCATGCACTCAGCGGCGCGATGAACCGATGAGAACCCGGGTGAACTGGTCGACCTCGACGGGGGAGCGAAGCCGAACGACCCGGTGCGGCTCCCACACTCCCCGGCGGATCTGATTGCCGTAGCGTTCTTGCAACACCGGGTGGCGGTCCCAGGTCCAGAGCAGCAGATTTTCGATGCGGTCGCGAGATGTCAGCCGACGCAAGGACTCGCGGTTGCCGTTCCACAGTCGGGTGCGACGAATTGACCGCACGAGTGAGCGCCGGATGACTCGTGACATCGTGATTCGGCGACTGAGGTCAATCCAGATGATCAGGTCAGCCTGGGCGTCGCGCTGCGCGCCGATTAATGATTCGTATCCGCCGCACATCGTCCATCCCCGAGGAGCCGCGCTCATCGCAGCGGTGACCTGGTCGACAAATACGTTCGGATCTTGCGGCTGCCAGTTAGGCAAGTGCTGGAACGCGTCCAGTTCGATGTGTGTTAGCCCAAGTTCGCTGGCGAGGAGTGCCGCAAGCGTGGTCTTTCCAGAACCGGGAAGCCCGACAACGGCGATGCGAGTTCGGGGCGGCCCGGAGGTGAGCTCGGGCCAGCCGGTCATTCACTCGAGTGGTCGGGGAGGTCCGGGTGGCTCGGGGGTTCAGCGTCGCCGCCCAAACCACTGTCGCTGTCGAGATCGGTGTCACCGAGCAGCTCGTCAACGACCGACAGGACCTGAGCCTCGTCTTCGGCGTTGTAGATCAGGTACCAGTGCTCGCCCATGCCAATCCCGAATGCGCCCTGCTCAAGGCTGACGAGCCGACAGGCGATATCACGTTCGGTCAGGTCGGTGTGGGCCTGCTGAGCAACGAATGTGTTGGTCCCCAGATCGACTCGGCGGACTGCTTCGCCCGAGTCAAGCACCGAACCAGCGGTGCCGTCTGAGGTTGCAGCTCCATCGGTTGCGACTCGAAACCACACATAGCCAATTGCGGTGAGCACCACGACGAGCGTGATGAGGGTGATGAGGGTTGAGACACTCAAGAGCAGTTCACCTTCTGAAAGACTTCGACGTGGGCGGCATCGTCGGCAATGCCGTGGCGTTCGGCCGTTTCGCTAGCCCACTGCGTGATCACGGCTTCGACATCTTTGATCCATGCGACCTGGCTGGTGTGGCTCGAAAGCGCTTGAGCTTTGGCCGCAAGGTGATCGCTGATGTTGACAGCCAAGTTAGGTTGCGGCCCATTGCCGATCCAGATTTGGGCAACCGCGTGGGGAGCGAGACCCTCGTCGTCAAGCAGCCCGACGTGCGCATGTGGGTTGCGTGCATCGGGGTAGACAGCGGCGATTGTCGCTTCGGCGGTGGCGAGGTGATCCGGGTGCGACGCGAAGATCCGGTCATAGCGCCGTTCGGGACTCTGCGAGATGACCACGTCGGGCTTGGTCTGACGAATGACTCGACTAATTGCTTTACGCAGATCGAGGTCCGGTTGCAGGTGTCCGTCTGGCATGCCGAGGAAGCGCACATCGCTCACACCCACCGCAGCGGCAGCGGTACGCTGCTCGGCTTCGCGTAGGGCTTTGAGTTCGGCGCGGTCCATCTCTTCGGGAATCCCGGCCTCGCCGCTGGTGCAAATGGCGTAGATCACCGTCGACCCTGCGGCAGTCAAGGCGGCAGCAGAACCGGCGATGCCGAAATCGATGTCATCAGGGTGGGCCACGACCACGAGTACCCGGTCGGGTGCGCTGCCGACATCTAGGAGTTCCATTGCGGCGAGGTTACTGCCGCGTCGCCTGCCTCGCCGCTACGGTCGGCGATGTGTATGCAGTCGAGGCGAGCGGGCTCGTCAAACAGTACGGCGAGGTCCGCGCTCTTGATGGGCTAGACCTTGCCGTTGAACGGGGAACGGTGCTTGGGCTTCTCGGTCCGAACGGTGCGGGAAAGACCACTGCGGTCCGTGTCCTCACCACATTGCTTCGTCCCGATTCGGGACGCGCGACCGTCGACGGAATCGACGTTGTGGCAGACCCCAGCGGGGTCCGGTCACGTATTGGTTTGACCGGCCAGTACGCCGCAGTCGAGGAACGCATGACCGGCCGCGAGAACCTCGAACTCGTGGCTTCATTCTTTCGGTTCTCGTCGAAGGACCGCCGAGCGCGCGCCGGCGAACTGCTCGAGCGGTTCGATCTTGTCGACGCCGGCGACCGGGTGGCTACCACCTATTCGGGCGGTATGCGCCGACGTCTTGACATTGCAATGAGTCTGGTCGCTCGTCCAGCCGTGCTCTTTTTGGACGAGCCGACGACGGGTCTGGACCCACGCAGCCGAATCGGTATGTGGGAAGTCATCGAACAGCTCGGAGCAGACGGGACCACGGTCGTGCTGACAACCCAGTACCTCGAAGAGGCTGACCAGCTCGCTGATTCGGTGGTGGTGATTGATGCTGGGGCCAAAATCGCTGAGGGCACGGTTGACGAACTCAAAGATCAGATCGGCGGGGACCGCATTCGGGTGTCGATCGTTGACCCCTCCAATGTGGGATTGGCCCGACAGGCGCTTGGGCCTCTCGTGACCGGCGACATCGACCTTGAAGACGGAAGCTCGACCACTCTGACTGCGCCGATCCGTGCGGGAGGTGGCGTCGTGCCAGAAGCCATCCGCGCGCTCGATGAGTGCGGTGCCGATGTCCGCGATGTCGAAGTGCGACGGCCGACGCTCGATGATGTGTTTCTGACACTGACCGGTCGCTCCGCCGAGCAGACTGCGCCGCCTGAGGACGCCACATGAACACATCAGTTAGTGCCTCTGGCAACACGGCTGCTCAAGTCGCTATGCGTGGACGGCCGACGCTTCTCGATGGGGCTCGCGATGCAGCGATCGAGGCTCGCCGGCACCTTCGGATCATGCCCCGTAACCCCGAGATCTTGGGTTTTGCAATCGTGCAGCCGGTGATGTTCGTGCTGCTGTTTGTGTATGTATTCGGCGGAGCAATCTCGATTCCGGGCTTTTCGGATTACAACCAGTTTTTGATCCCGGGGATCTTCTCGCAGACGGTCGTGTTCGGCTCGTCGTTCACCGCTGTCGGTCTTGCAACCGACCTCGAGAAGGGTCTGATCGACCGGTTGCGTTCGCTGCCGATCGCCCGGTCAGCGGTCCTGATTGGGCGGACGTTGTCTGATCTGGTCCGCAATGTGTTGACGTTTGCGGTCATGCTCGCCATTGCGTTTCTCGTCGGCTTCAGATTCGAAGGCTCGTTGTTTGGAGCCGTTGCAGGCACCCTGCTTATGTTGGCGTTTAGCTATTCATTCAGTTGGATCCAAGCGTGGATTGGGTTGCGGTGCGGCTCAGCCGAAGCAGCTAACGCCGCATCGTTTGTCTGGATGTTCCCGCTGACGTTCGTGTCGTCAGCCTTTGTCGACCCTTCGTCCATGCCCGGCTGGCTGCAACCCGTCGCAGAGCACAACCCGTTTACCCGACTGACCAATGCCGCTCGAGCGCTATACAACGGCCTGCCGAGTTCGCCCGACATCTGGTGGGCGCTCGGTTGGATCGTCGGCATCACGTTGGTGTTTTCGGTGCTTGCGGTGCGCAGCTTCGCCCAGGCTGACAAGTAAGGCAGCTCATGGTCACGCATGGTTTGGATCACATCAACATCGACACGGCGCTTGTGCACGAGACCATCGAGTTTTATCAAGAGGTTCTTGGACTTGAGAACCGACCGAACGACCGTCCTGCATTCGACTTCCCTGGAGCCTGGTTGTTCCTCGAGGACCGGGCAATTATCCATTTGAACTTCGTCGAAGAATCGCGAGCCGCAAGTACCGGGGCGTTCAATCACATTGCGTTCACTGCGACCGACCTGAGCGAAGTGACCCAGGCGCTCGACGCGCTCGGCGTCGACTATCGGGTCAGCGACCGGCCGGAACTGGGGCTGACGCAGGTGTTTGCTACCGACCCGAACCAGATCATGGTCGAAATCAACGTCAGGTCATGACCGCGGATCCGCCGGTGTCAGTCAAAGTTGCGTTGGCTGTCGACGACGGGTGGGTGCTGCTGCGCAACGATCGTGGCGAGTGGGAGCTTCCGGGTGGTCGCGTTGATGACACCGACATTTCACTCGTCGACACCGCCAGGCGCGAGTGCAGCGAAGCACTCGGGGTCGAGGTCATTGTGGGGGCGCTTGTGGACGCGTGGTTGTTCGATGTGATCGCTGACAAGCGAGTTGTAGTCGTGTGCTTTGCTGCGGAAATCGCTTCGTCAGGCGACCTGACGATTAGCGAGGAGCATGACGCAGTTGCGATAGTCGGAACCGACGAACTCGACAACCACGCGCTGCCAGACGGATACCGAAGCGCGCTGCTTAGCGCAGGTCAAATGCGATCTTGAACGCGCCCCGCCGACCTGACTCGGCGGCGTGACGGATCGCTTGTCGATGCTGCGATAGGGGATAGGTGGCGGTGACTAGCCGGCCGAGATCGCAGCTGTCGACAAGGTTTGTTGCCAACGCGAACGTATGAGACCTGGTGCCGTCAGCGAGTTCTTCGGTGCCGTAGCAGTAGGCGCCGACCATTTCGGTTTCGCGGTGCCACAGCGGAGCGAGGTCGACCTCGACCACACCAGGCATGCCGCAGATGACGACGCGGCCCCGGGGGCGGGTTATCGCCAGCGCGTCGTCGATAGAGCCAGCGTTCCCGACAGCGTCGATGACCACGTCGGCTCCACCAGAGAGCACGGAGCCGACCATGCGGCTTCCGCTGATCCGACGGACAGCGCGGCGGATCTCGTCGGGCGCCACGACGATGTCGGCGCCGAGTTCGGTAGCCATCGCCCGCTGCTCCGGATATTTCGCGGTCGCAATGATGGTTGCGGCACCGGTGAGATGACGAAGACCTGCAATCGCACACAGGCCGATCGTTCCGGACCCGAGCACGACGACGGTCGCACCTTCGGCAGGTGCGGCTTTGAGCGCCGCGTGCACGCCACCTGCCGTCGGCTCGATCATGACGGCCTGTTCGTCGGTCATCGAGTCAGGCACCACGTGCAGTTGGGATTGATGCGCGATCATTGACTCGGACCAGCCGCCGCTGGTGCTCTCACAGCTTCCGATCTGCAGGCCTGGTTCGAGTGATCCGCCGATCAGGTGTCCGTGGTCGCAGCCGTCCGCGGGGGCCGCGCCCTCATGTGGGGCAGGCTCGCCACGAGCTTCGGCACCGAGGACCGCGTCGATCACGACGCGGTTTCCAGACTCGGTGGTGCCGACGACCTCATGGCCCATCACGAAGGGAAACGACACGAGCGGCTCGAAATATCGTGACGTCGCGCCCGAAAGCGTGGAGAGGTCACTGCCGCAGATACCCGACAGGCGCGGCGTGATCCGCTTCCATCCGTCACCCGGAAGCACCGGCTCGTCAACATCGGTCAACCGCAGCGGCCCAGCTAGCGCACCAGATGCAGGTGATAGACGCGACGCAAGCATGGCTGCCGCGTAGCGAGTCTCTCGACGTTCGAACAGCAGTGCTTTCACTGGTACGAGCGTAGTGAAGCCGGTGCAGGGTTGCGGCACAGGATCGGGCACACTTGAGCGGTGTCGATAGCAGTTGATGTCCAGACTGGACGTGACCGGTTGAGCGCGGTGCTGCTCGCCGAGGACCCGACCGACGGTCTGTGGGACCTGGTCGACTCTGGAGACGCCGAAGTGATCGTGCCCGAGCTGCCAGCGTTGGCACTCGAACAGGACCCGATCCACAAGCACAAGGACGTACTGGCCCACAGCATTGCTGTCACGGCCAAGACTCGCGCCGACCTGGTGCTTCGCCTCGCAGCGTTGTTCCACGACATCGGCAAACCGCAGACCCGCAAGATCGACGAGACCGGCGTGACGTTTCGCCACCACGAAGCCGTCGGAGCTCGGATGACCTACAAGCGGCTGACGGCGCTGGACTTTCCCGAAGACGTCATCGATGACGTCACGGAGCTGGTGCGATTGTCGGGTCGGTTTAAGGGCTATGCCGCAGGGTGGACCGACTCAGCCGTACGGCGATACGCACGCGATGCTGGACACCTACTCGGGCTGCTCAACGAACTGGTCCGCAGCGACTGCACGACACGCAACAAGCGCAAGCGTCACGAGCTGCACCACCATGTGGACGATCTTGAGACTCGTATCTTTGCGCTTGCCGCCGAAGAGCGACGCAAGGCCGAACGTCCACTCATCGACGGGCAAGCAGTCATGGACCGATTCGATGTCGAGCCCGGGCGTCATGTAGGTCAGGCGTTGAAGTTCCTGCTCGAACTCAAGCGCACTGAACCGGACCTCGATGTGCTCAGCACAGAACGTCGACTCGACGCGTGGTGGGCTGAGAACGTTGGCTGACCAGCGGGATCGCAAGCCAAGCGACGTGTTCGCTGTTGATGGGCGAGTCGCCATCGTCACTGGTGCCTCGAGCGGGATTGGCGCCCACATGGCCGGGGTGCTTGCCGCAGCTGGTGCGCACGTGTATGCCGGAGCGCGACGGATTGAGCGGTTGGACGAACTTGCCGCCACCAACCCACGAATCACCCCGATTCGCTGCGACGTCACGATCGAAGACGACCTGAAGCGCCTTGTCGACACCGCTGTTTCGCAGCGCGGACGACTGGACATCGTCGTGAACAACGCCGGGCTGAGCGATGCGCCGATACGGGCCGAGAACGAATCGCTGGCCCAGTTCAGGAGCGTCGTGGACGTCAACTTGACTGCGTGTTTCGCCCTGTCCCGGCTCGCGGCCATTCACATGATGAGCGCCGGGACCGGTGGAACGATCATCAACATTGCGTCGGTGCACGGCTTCGTCGCATCGGCACCGAACAATCAGGCAGCGTATGTCGCAAGCAAAAGTGGGCTCGTCGGTTTGACCCGCGAACTGGCCGGCCAGTGGGCACGCCATGAGATTCGAGTCAATGCGATTGCGCCGGGGTATGTCCCGACCGAGCTAACGCAGCCAATGATGGATCCAGACGAACCGTCCAAAGGGTACGACTACATCGTCAAGCGAACCCCAATGCGCCGACCCGGCCGACTCGACGAACTCGACGGTGTGCTGCTGCTACTCGCCAGTGACGCATCGACGTTCATGACCGGACAGACCGTCACGGTTGACGGCGGGTGGACAGCCCAGTAGCGCCTGCGCCTGTGTTCGCGCCGGTATCGACACGTCGAAGCGGTGTGAGTCGTGATCAGCGGACGACCTTATGCACCTCGAGATGCAGCTGATCGCCGTCAACCGTGCCGATCGCGACCGCGGTCACGCCGTTGAGAAATGCGAGCGACTCAGAGGCGGTGTTGAACGTGAACAGTTCCTCGATGCCGCCGGGGCCGTTGAGACCAGTGGCCTGGTAGGCAACTGCATCGGCGCCTTCGCCGACTCGGCCGCGAATTGACAGTTCGCCGACACCGTCTGCTCGCATCGTCACGTAGTCGACGCCGCTGACCGGGCGTTCGCCTTCCCAGTGCGTCGAGGTCGCCTTGCCACTGAATGGCACATCAAGACGGGTTCCAGCGCCGACGTCGCCAATAAAGGCAAAGCTCAGGGTGGCGTCGATGGTCATGAGCGGTTCGAACGAAGGCACAAGAATATTCTTTCGGGTGGGTGTGAAGACATCGCTGACACTAGATCGGTGACGGTGTGACCGAAAACTCCGAAACCCGATCGGAGAAGTCGGGTATTGCGGTTAAGGTGGTCATTGCGCACACCCAATGCACAACCAATGCGCGACCGATCCGCACTTCAGGAGAACAACATGGCACTTCGACTGGGCGACGAAGCCCCCGACTTCACTGCAAACTCGACCCAAGGAGAGATCAGCTTCCACGCCTGGAAAGGGGATAGCTGGGCCATCTTGTTCTCGCACCCCAAGGACTTCACGCCAGTCTGCACAACTGAACTCGGCTACACCGCCAAGCTCGCGGATCGCTTTGCGGCCAAGAACACCAAAGTGCTCGCTGTCAGTGTGGACTCGGTCGACGATCACAACGCGTGGGTTGGTGACATCGAAGAGACGCAGGGCGTGGCAATGAACTATCCGATCATTGGAGACACCTCGCGAGAGATCGCTGAGCTGTACGACATGATCCACCCCAACGAACTCGAGACCCTGACCGTCCGATCGGTATTTGTGATCAGCCCTGACCACAAGGTCAAACTCACACTCACGTACCCGGCCAGCACCGGCCGCAACTTCGACGAGATCGAACGAGTGCTCGACTCATTGCAACTCACCGCATCGCGACCGGTCGCCACCCCGGTCAACTGGACACCCGGCGACGATGTCATCGTGTCTCCCGGGCTCTCTGACGAGGCCGCAACCGAAGAATTCGGCAGCTTCGTCACCCACAAGCCTTACCTGCGTACGACAACCTTGTAGTACGCCACCGACAGCAGCGCGGGGTCAGCCCGTCGACAACATGTCGACGGCGTCTGGCCCCGTCTGCGCGTCTGGGCAGACCGAACGTCGGAGGCTCTAGCCAGCCATAACCGGTGACCCGTGATGCAGGATCAGTTTCCATCCGGTACTCGAGCGGCCAAACATGTTGGTTGCGGCGACTGTGCCGGTTCTGGCCCCTTGCATGAGGTTCTCGTCAAGGGTCACCCATGCGATCTCGCCGTGTTGTTCGACCGAGACATTTGTGGTGATGAACTGGTTGCGACCTGGCCCATTCAAGATTCGTTCCCACGAATCGCGAACGGCATCCCAGCCTCGCAGAATCGGCCAACCCGGATGCACACAGGTCGCCCGGTCGCTGTGCTCCCACACCGCACACATGCGATCGAAGTCTCGCCGCTCGTGGGCGTCGTAGAAATCGGCGTTTGCAACGAGGATCCCATCGAGGTCGGACAGCACCATGCGATCTGTCTAGCGTGAGTGAGCAGATTGCCGGTGTCGGTCGCAATCCGAGCCCCCACGCATGATCGTTAGGAACCGAAACGTCCCGAAGTCAAAGTGGGCACGACACGTTCCGAGCGGGAACGCCACCAACGCGGATGTCTGAAAACCGCCAGCATCGGCAGTCAAGGTCGGGCACAGTGATGATGTGACTTCAGCGCCGATGACTGACGATGAGCGCTACAGCGCAATGAAGAGCCGTGACCGTCGCTTCGACGGCCAGTTCATCGTTGGAGTCACCACCACCGGCATCTACTGCCGGCCGTCATGTCCGACCCCCGTCCAACCGCTCAGAAAGAACGTGGCATTCCACGAGTCCGCCGCTTCGGCCCAACGTGCCGGGCTGCGGGCGTGTAAGCGATGCCGGCCCGATGCCAGCCCCGGCTCCCCGCACTGGGCGGCACGCAACGACACCGTTGGTCGAGCGATGCGACTGATCACCGGCGGATGGCTCGACCATCATTCGGTCGTCGAACTCGCCGCCGAACTTGCGACCAGCGAGCGTCATCTGCATCGGCTTCTTGTCAGCGAGGTCGGGGCCCCACCCATCGCGATCGCCCGGGCCCAACGGGCGCAGACGGCACGGACCCTGATCGAGACCACCTCAATGGCATTCTCTGACATCGCGTTTGCCTCGGGATTCGCCAGCCTGCGGCAATTCAACGACACGGTCCGGTCGACGTTTGCCATGACGCCAACTCAGCTCCGCCGAGACAAAGCTGTCACCACTCAAGGTGGCGAACTTTCGTTGCGGCTTGCCGTGAGACAACCCATTGCTGCCGACTATTTCAGGTCATGGTTCGCTCGTCGGGCAGTTGCGAGCGTTGCTCGCGTCGATGACGACACGATCGAAACGAGCTTGAGACTCAAGAGCGGCAGCGGTCTCGCTCGGTTGCGCTTCGTTGATGACTATGTGCACTGTTTGCTGAAATTGGATCAAGTGCGAGACCTGGCCGAAGCGGTTCGACAATGTCGAACGGCTCTGGATCTCGATTGCGACCCGATCGAGGTCGGCGACTCGCTTTCCTCCAACGCCGCCATTGCGCCTCTCGTCAAGAAGCGACCCGGGCTCCGGTCGCCCGGGTCGGTGGACGGTTTCGCAACTCTGATCTTTGCCGTCCTGGGCCAACAACGCAGTGTCGCCGCAGCTCAAACCCTCGCCGGGCGCATCGTGAGTCGGGTCCGCAACCACGACACGTCAGCGCAGGTTCCCCTTGCACCGTTTCCGTCAGCTGAGCAGATCGCACAGGCTGATCTTGCGGGACTGGGCCTGACCGGTCGAAATATCGACACGCTCCATGCCGTCGGCAAGCAATGGACAGATCGAGAGTCCGAACTTGGGCCCGCAGCGCACCGTGACCAGGTGCGGGCCGAGCTTGTGTCCATCAAGGGCATCGGTCCATGGACAGCCGACTATGTCCAGATGCGTTCGCTCTCACACCCAGACATTTGGCTGGGCGGCGACTTGGTCGCCGCTCGCGCTGGTGGAGCGCTCGGGCTTGACGACTGCGCAATCGCGGCAACGCGACCGTGGCGTAGCTACCTCACTCACCACCTCTGGGCTGCGTCGACGGACCTTGCTTCGCAATCCACACCACCACGATCGGCAGGAACAATCTGATGAGAGCCGTGCAGACCGCGTACCACTCACCGCTCGGCGAGCTCACCCTTGTCGCCACCGACCAAGCCCTGATCGCGGTGCTCTGGCCCGACGAACCTGATGGTCGCGTGCGATTCGGCGTCACGCCGTCGGCTGTCGACGCTCATCCGGTATTGGATACAGCCGCTGTACAACTCGACGAGTACTTCGCCGGCGCCCGCACCGCCTTCGATTTGCCGCTGGACCCGACCGGAACCGAGTTCCAGGTTCAGGTCTGGTGGTCGCTAGCGTCCATCCCGTATGGGCAGACGTCCACCTACGGGCAGCAGGCCAAGCTCATCAGCCGCCCGAAGGCAGTCCGCGCCGTCGGTGCCGCCAACGGACGAAATCCACTGTCGATCGTGCTTCCGTGCCATCGGATCGTCGGTGCCGACGGGAAGCTCACCGGCTTTGCGGGCGGTCTCGACGCAAAACGCTGGCTGCTCGACCACGAGCAGTCACACGTCACTGGCTAGCCTGCGGCACGTCGTCGTCTGGTACCTATGACTACCTATGACGCCGCCGGCCGACGAGGGAGTAACGCCATGCCGAACCGCATCGAACGAAATAGCGCGCTTCCGCTCGACCTGCTCGTCGACGAAGCGGTCTTTGATCTCGAGGTACGACACATTTGGCACGACGATTGGGTGTTTGCGGCGCCAGTCGACGCGGTCAGCGAACCAGGTGACCATGTGGTTGTCCAGATCGGGCGTCAGTCAGTCATCGTCGTGCGTGGGGCAGACCTGGCGATCCACGCTCTTGCCAACGCGTGCTCGCACCGCGGAACTCCGCTCGTGACCGAATCTGGAAATACGCGGCGGTTTACGTGTCCGTACCATGCATGGACCTACGGCGACGACGGCGCATTGCTGAGCGTGCCGTATTCATCGACCGACGAGGTGCCACGCGAGCGGCATGGGCTGATGTCGTATCGAACCGCGCAATGGCACGGACTGGTATTCGTGTCGTTGAATGATGACGTGGAACCGCTTGAAGAGCGATTGGCGTTGATCGACCCGTACGTCCGTCCGCTGGCACTTGACCGGCTGCACCATGACGTTGCTGGCCACGCAACCGAAGTGTGGAACGCGAACTGGAAGCCCATCTACAGCGCAGCCATCGACTCGTACAGCAACTTCCAGGCTCATGCCGAGACCATCGAACCGGTGAGTCCCACCGACGCTGCGTATTACCTCGCTGGTTCCGCCAGGTCGACGGTTACTGGCGGAGAGTCGATGCAGCGGGCTGACCATGTGGTGATCGCCATCCCGCCGTCGTTCGTTGCAGTCGCCTGGCCCGACACGATGTTGTGGCGAGCCGTGTCTCCGGTAGATGTCGAACGGACGTCGGTCCGAATCGGCATGGCCTCGCAGACGCCGCCGGGCGATGCCGTAGCCGTCAACCTGCCTGGTTGGGATGCCGCGTTCATCGACGAGGACCGCACGCTCGTCGAGCTGATTCAGCGCAATGCGCGCACCCCATTCGTACCCGGGCCGCTACTCGACATCGAGGCTGCACTCGGCGACTTCCATGACTATCTGGCATGGCGGCTCACCGGCGCCGACCCCGAGAATCCAGTCATTGCCGCAGCACCAGGCGACCGACCTGAGCCGAGCAGCTAGCCCAGCGGCTACAACAAGGTCATGAGCATCAAGGTCGACCTTGCCCAACTCGCCGACGAAGTGAACGCACGCGGCCCTGGCTTCCTCGTGACAACGGGACCCGACGGCCGACCGCACACCACCCAGGTCGTGTTCGAAATCGACGATCAAACGTTGCGTGCTCCGGCTGGCCGAAAGACGTGTCTGAATATCGCTGCACAGCCGCTTGTCGCGCTGCTGTGGCCACCGCAACAGGCGGGCGACTACAACTTGATTATCGATGGCGATGCAGTAGCCGTCGATCTCGACGATGACGGCAAAGGCACCGCCGTTATCGCAGCAACCCATGCCATCTTGCACCGCAACGCCGAGGGCGGCGGTAACGACTGCACGCCCGTCTAGATTTCTGTTCGGTTGACTTCAGGCAACCGGGGACTATTCGATCGCTTGATAGACCGCGCTGTGGAGCTGACGGCGAAGCGGATACGTGCTTGACGGAAGTAGCTGGGTCATGAACACGGTGGTCAGCTTTTCGACCGGATCAACCCAGAACGCCGTGCTTGCTGCACCTCCCCAAGCGAACTCGCCACGAGAGCACACGTTGGCGTTCGCTGCGGGGTCTTCGACGACGGAAAAGCCCAGACCGAAACCCATGCCGTCCATGGCAACTTCAGCAAACAACGACTGGCCACATTCATTGAGCAGCTTGCCGTGGGGTAGATGGTTGGTGGCCATGTACTCGAGGGTGCGGCGACCAATCACCCGATTGCCGTTGCCGATGCCACCGGCAAGCAGGGCCGACGCGAACTTCTGATAGTCGCCGAGCGTGGACACCAATCCGCCGCCCCCGGACAGGAACGCCGGCGGCTCGAGGTAGGCGCTCGAAGCGTAGTCATCGATCTTGAACAGTTTGGTGTCGCCGACCGGGGCGTACAGCGAGGTGAACCGCCCGGTTTCGGCACTAGGCACGCTGAACCCGGTCTCGGTCATGCCGAGGGGCTCAAAGACCCGCTCAGACAGCGCTTGGGCAAGGGTCTGGCCGGTGATCGCCTCAATGACTGCGCCGCACACGTCGGTTGACATCGAGTAGTTCCATGACGTTCCCGGGTCGAACAACAATGGCTGACGCCCGATGCGACGCACCATCTCACTGAGCGAATAGTCGACCTGGGTGAAGTCACCCAAGCTGGCTTCGCGGTACCGGGCATCGAGAGGCGTTTGGCGAAAGAAGCCGTAGGTCAGCCCCGAAGTGTGCACCAGCAAGTCGCGGATCGTGATCGACCGGACGGCGGGACGAACCACTGGGGCCTGGTCGCTGCCGCCGATCATGACCATGGGGTTGGCCATGTCCGGAAGGTAGGTCTCGACCGGGTCTTCGAGCAGGAATGTGCCCTCTTCGAAAAGCTGCATGAGCGCAATCGACGTGACGGGCTTCGACATTGAGTAGATCCGGAAGATGCTGTCAACCGAGATCTGAACCTGGGTTTCGACGTCAGCCCAGCCGTACGCGTCGGTGTAGACCACTCCGCTCGGGTCCGCCACCTGCACAACGGCGCAAGGCAGGCGGCCAGCGTCAACGTGGCGGCGTCCGACCGCACCGATTCGGTCGAGTCGGCGTGCATCAAAGGTGGTCATAGGTCCTCGTGGAGATCGGCGTGGAGTTTCATGGTCCCATACTGCTCGTGCTCAGTGTCGCCGCGGTGTCAAGCCCGCGCACGCGTTGGCCTACTCTCGAAGCTATGCGTGTTGGCAGCTTGTGGCGGTATCCGGTCAAGTCCCTTGGTGGCGAATCGGTTGTTAGCGCCGAGGTGACGGCGGACGGCCTGGCGGGCGACCGTGGTTGGGGCCTGGTTGACCCAGCCACCGGGATGATTTTGACTGCTCGCCGCGAACCCCAGTTGCTCTTTGCGTCGGCGCAGCTCATCGACGAACAAGCTGTGGTGCTGCTTCCGGACGGAACACAAACGACCGATGACAGCGTGCTGAGCGCCTGGCTAGGTCGCGACGTTGAGCTCACCAGAGCATCGACCGACGCCGGTGGAACCTTCGAGACCACCCTGACGCTCGACGAATCGGGCGATTGGGTGCAATGGATCGGCCGGGCGGGATCCTTTCACGATTCAACCGTTTCGCCGCTGTCGCTTGCCGCGGTCGACTCGTTCGGTGACTGGGAGCCCAAACGGTTCCGTATCAACGTGCACCTCGAAGGTCTCAAAGCCCGCGCCGAAGACCCGCTGGTCGGAAGCACACTCGCCGTTTCGACCACGTCGTTGCGGATCGACATCGTCAAGCAGATTGACCGATGCATCGTGACGACCCGCCCACAGCTCGGAAACATCGAACGTGACCTGACTGTGCTCAAGACAGTGCTTGCTGAACATGAAGGAAATCTCGGCATCGGGGCGCAGGTGGCCGAAGGCGGTCAGCTCACGGTTGGCGACGAGCTCATGGTTGTGCCGAACAATCCATCAGCGTGACCGACAGCAAGAGACGTTTCGCAGCGTTGCTCGACCAGCCGAACGTCAGCGAGCACTGCGAGTTGCGGGGCACTCGTCTGGGTTTCATGGCCTATCACGGTGGGCAGCTCGAAAAGGTCACCGATGTGATCGCGGCCGAGGTGGCCGAACGAACCGGGTCCTCCTATTACGGCGTGATCCAGGGCAACGATGACGAGGCGATCCATCTGCCGTCACGCATCGTGGACCCCACCGAATCCGAGACATTGGCAGCGTTTGTTGAACACATTGACGCCGTGGTCACGTTGCACGGTTTTGGACGCAAGCGGTTGTGGCACGCACTGCTACTCGGCGGCCAGAACCGACAGTTGGCCGACCATGTCGCTCGTCACCTTCGCCGTCGACTGCCGGACTACGACGTCATCGACGACACCGCTGCGCTACCACACGGCCTTGCTGGCATGCACAAAGCCAACCCGGTGAACCTGCCAACTGCCGCCGGGGTACAGATTGAGCTTCCGCCCACGGTTCGATGGAATCGGAAGGGTCGCCACTGGAGCGATCTTGGGCCGATGGGTCGCGCCCCGCAGGTGCAGGCTCTGATTGACGGACTGGTCGAGGCCACCGACACCTGGGTTAGGTCGCCGCGCTGAGCCGATCTTGCGCGTCGTTGTGACCGCGGCGCACTCGGAACCAGATCGCTGAGCCAACGATGGCCAGCACGATGATCTCGCCCAGGACGGCCCAACGGAGTGGATCAGTGAACCAATTCGCGAACCGCTCGGGCAGATCGCCAATGGTTCTGATGATGGGAAGCACGAAGAGGTTGCCGCGCTGCCACACGAACTCGGCCAGAACCCATGCCAGCCCAAGTCCGCCTAGCAACGCGATCCGATTGTTCTGTGGCTGCGACGGCCACACGGCTCGTACGACTGCTGCGGCGACGATCAGGAGCAGTGCAACCCCGAGCCGAGTTGCGCCGGTTTGACCAATCCAGATGTTGACTTCGGTCTGCATCGTGGTGAAGAAGTCGACGAATCGATTGGTTGCGAAGTTGCCGCGAAGTACCTGGATTTCCCACCAACCGTAAATGATGAGATAGGCGCCGGAGAGGGCCAACAACACGCCGGAGATGGGGTTGATCCACGCCAGGAGCTTGCGCATGTTGGTCGCGATCGAGGTGCGTGCCGCGGCGAGCCCGACCGTGAGGGTGGTGATGACTGCACCCATGCCGATGCCGTACGCGAGAAACACCGAGACACCTTCGACGTAGCCGGACTTGGTGAAGGCATTGGTGACCACACCAAGAAATAGCCCAATGGTGCAACCAAGCGATACGACCGCGTAGCTCACCCCAAACAGGAACATCGACACCACTTCGCCTGAATCGCCGCCTCGTTCCAGACGCGGTATCGACAACTTGAGTTCGAATCCTCGAAGCATGGCGATGCCGAGCGGGATCAACAAGAACCCGAGTCCGAACGTGACATACGGCGTGTATTCGAGCACCGACCCTTGGCTGAGAAGTGACGAGGTCAGCAGTCCGAAGCCGCCGAAGACGAAAATGAAACCCAGAGTCAACGAGGTTGAGACCTTCAGTGCTCGGAACAAATTGCGGCTGGTGCTGGTCTCGCTGTCGGTGTTCTTGCCAAGAAAGAACGACACGTAGACGGGCAACATCGCGAACCCGCACGGGTTGAACGCGGCCACGATGCCCAGCGTGAACGGGTAGGCGAGGTCGATATCAAACATCGTTGGTTCCCGGAGCTATGTGGTCGTTGATCAAAATGCGCAGGTCAGATTCGGTGAGAATGCCTGCCCAGGTGTATGCGGGAAGCCCGTCAGCTCCGAGTAACACGGTGGTGGGCATGACGAATCCGCCGTAGCTGCGAAACACGGCCGAGTCGGGATCCTCGATAAGGGGGTATGTCACACCGGTGTCTGCGGCGAGCTTGTCAGCTTGGCTACGGATGTCCGCGACGTTGATGCCCACAAAGTTGACCTGGCCCGCGAGCGACTGTGAAACCGATTCGAACTCAGGCATTTCGGCAATGCAGGCTGCGCAGGTGCTTGCCCAGAAGTTGACCACGGTTGGGGTGCCGGCGAAGTCGCTGGTCGAGCCAGCAGTGCCGTCGAACCACACGAAATCAACCGGTGCTGGTCCTTCGGCTTGCTCTACCTCAGCAGCGCTATCGGCGCTGTCCTCACTGATCGGATCGCCGTCGAGTACATCAGGCGGGCGAACGAGCACGCCGCCGTCATTGGTAGCGATCGGTTCAGGTTCGGCCGAACCGCACGCTGAAGCAACCATGAGAGCAAGAGCGATGACAGCCAGCACGCGAATGGCAACTCGGTTGCGTGCGGCGAAGTGCCGATGGATCTCGGGTCCCGCAGTGCGGGCGCAGAACGTGCGGTCGGAAAGGGTCACAGGGTGCATTCCAGCAGAGGTCAGAAGGATTGCGGCGTCAGCCGTCGTGTTCGGTGCGTGGATCACGACAGGTGACGAGGTGTTTGGTGGGCCATGGATCAGAAACCCCCGCCGTGGCTCCGGCATTCCGAACACCTCAACGCGGCAATCGGAAAGGGCTCTGCTGG
>CALDYC010000082.1 GCA_937941245.1 uncultured Acidimicrobiales bacterium
GTAGGGCTAGGTGAACCGGGCTTCGCGACCAGCGCGCCCGGTGACCGGGGTCAGGACGGTGTGTCGGCTTGTTGCCGGTTCTTCCACACGCTGAACACGATTGCCAGGATCATGATCACGATGATGATCGCAAGCGATACGTAGATGTCGATGTGGTACCACGGTGTGATCGAGAGCTTGATGCCCACGAAGAGCAGGATGGCGCCGAGCGCATGGGAAAGGTAGTGGAAACGCTCTCGGGCATCGGCGAGCAGAAAGTACATGGCTCGCAGACCCATGATTGCGAAGGCATTGGCCGCAAGGATCGTGAACGGGTCATTTGCCACGCCAAACGATGCCGGTACTGAGTCAACTGCGAATACCACATCGGTCGTTTCGACGACGACTAAAGCGGCGAGCAGCGGGGTCGCGGTTCGCACTCCGTTGACGTTCGTCAAGAATTTTTGACCGTCGAAATCGTCGCTGACCGGCATGAAACGCCGAAGCAATTTCAGCCCTGCTCTCGGTGCATTTTCATCGGTTTCATCGCCTTCGGTGTGGCGCATGATCTTCAGGCCGGTGTAGATCAAGAACACGCCGAAGAACACGAGCACGACGGCAAATCGTTCAACGAGTGCGGCACCGAGGAAGATGAAGATGCCTCGCAGGATGAGTGCGCCAAAGATCCCCCAGAACAGCACCCGGTGTTGGTATTTCAACGGGATCTTCATTGACGAAAACAACAGGGCCCACACGAACACGTTGTCGATGCTCAGCGACTTTTCGGTCAGGTAAACGCCGAGGTATTCGCCGGCCGCCTCGCCGCTGAATTGAAAGACGAAGAACAACGAGAAGGCCAAGCCACAGAACACCCAAAAGGCTGACTCACGGGCAGCCTCGCCAAAGGTCGGTGCATGGGCTTCTCGATGGCGCCAGAGGTCAAGCGCGAGCAGCGCGACAACGCAGACGAGCAGGACGACCCACGCCCAGGTCGGAACGTCGAGATCGAGGAACTTTGCGTCGGGGTCGGTCTTTGCCAGAGGCACCGAAAGAGCACGATTCACCCGTCTTTCCTATCAGTTTCGACGTGCTTTCTGACTCACCGCTTTGTCTGGACGCGAGCGCTCAGAGTTCGCTGCAGCATCTTTGCCGTCGGCGATCCGGAACTGACCGCCGCAGCGACGTAGAGCAAGCCAGCGGGCCCGATGACCAGTGGAGCTGCGACAAGTCCGTGCATGTCGCGGGTGAACCACCCCGTGACACCCATCAGCGCCGTTGCAATCACGGTGCCGGGTGCGAGCCGCCGCAGGGTGCGGCCGATGTGGAAGGCGCTGGAGATCCCGAGTCTGCGTCGCAACAGTGCATATTCGAGCCACGCGGCCACCGAGCTTCCGGCGGCCAGGCCGACGGCGCCTAGGCGGTGGATATTCTCGGTGTCGCGGGTGGCTTCGGGCAGGGGAGACAAGGCGATCGATTCGATCTGGGCAAAGCTGAATGCTTCGACCTGGAATCGGTCGGCGGGGAACATCAGCAACAACCCAAACGCGGCAGCGGTGACCAGCCGGATGGCGGCGATCTTGGCCGGACCCGAAACGTCACCTTGCGCGAATCCGGTGTTCTGCATAAGTCGAGATAGCCCGCTGGCTACCAGCCCCAAGCTAAAGACGGCGAGCGTAAGCCACACGACAGTCGTGTCGTCCTCGGTGAATGCGCCGCGTTCAAACAGCGCAGAGATCAGGCTGCGGCCGCCCACGACGAAGGCGATGGTGCTGAACAGCAGGAAGAACACGATCCGTTCCGTTGATTGGGCAAGTCGGCGAAGTGCCTGACCTGTGGGTGCCGCGCTCTTCGATGCTGCCCGTGATAGTTCGGGGAGGTCCGCGGCGGCGATGCTCACGGCGAACACCGAAATGGGCATGAGCAGCAAGGTCTGGGCTTTGGCGGTGACGGCGAGTGCCCCAACGGCGAGAAACATTGACAGCACCAGGTCTGAGAAGGCGCCGAGGGTGACGACACCTCGTCCGGCGACACCAGGTACGAAACGCCGTAGGACCTCTTTGGTGGCGGCACCGGAACGATCCAGGCTCGGTGTGATTGGTCCTGCGACTCGTAGGACGCGCGGCAGCTGCACGACGAACTGCGCAATGCCGCCGATGAAGACGCCCCACGCTGCAGCTTGGGCGAGTTCGGCGGGATTGTCAGTTCGGGTCGCCCAGCTCGCTACCGCGATGACGATTGACGCGTTCCATAGCACCGGAGCCACATATGACAAGAAGAAGTCTCGGTGCGAGTTCAAAATGCCCAGGCACCACGCGGCGAAGACGATGAAGCCAATTCCGGGTGCCATGACCCGAAGCAGGTCAACAATGAGGGCTGACCGTTGATCGCCGGCGCCGCGGGCGAGGACTGCCACGATCGGTTCAGCTGCGGCCATGAGGATGAGCACGATCGCGGCGACGATTGCTGCCAAAAGCCCAAACACCGCTCCTGCAGTGCGGCGGGCGGCCTGTGGTGACGTGTCGGCGAGTTGCGAGTAGACCGGAATGAACGAGGCCGATAGTGCTCCTTCGCCCAGCAGGTTCTGCATGAGTTTGGGCACGGTCAGGGCAAACGAAAAGGCTTCGGCGGCAATGGTGGTGGCACCTAGCCAGCCAGCGAGCGCGACTTCGCGGACAATGCCTGACACGCGGCTCAACACAATGCCGAGTGCGACAAGCAGCGGCGCCCGACTGGTGGCGGCGTTGTCGTCGGTGCTCGGGGTGGCGTTGTTGTGGGTGCTCGGGGTGGCGCCTTGGTCGGTCGCATTGACCGCAGTCGCTGGTGTAACGCTCGTGGAACTCCGTGCACGGTTCGTCGTGTCGTTGGTTGGCTCCTGCGGCGGCTGGTTGCGGTCAGCCATCGACGGCACCGATGGTGAGCGCGGACTCAGGACTGGGATCGGGCATGGCACCAGAAACGGTAGTGCTGATCACCGGCACCGTTGTTGCAGGCCTACTAGCTGGCGTCGAACCATGAGGCCGTCTCCGAATTCGAGCACGGGGTGAAGCAGCCGGCTGAGCGGTCCGTCAATCAGCGCTCGTGCTCGGCTGACGACCCTGGTCCGGTTGCCGGGCGTGGGCTGCAGGTCGTAGGCAAGCGTGAAACTGACGGTGTGGCCAGCGACCCGCCGTTGCCGCAACGCAAGCACGAGCGACGATGGTGCATCGATCGATGCGACCACAAACGTGATTGGTCCGGCTGGCACCTGATCGCATGACGTCGTCACGGCCCAGGTTTCGTCGATGTGGCGAGCTGAGCGCCGACCGAAGTTGTCGATCAGGTCGTAGCTATACCAGCCGGCTCGACCGGTTCCCATCTGAGCGAGCCACGCAAAGGCCCTCTCGGGCGGGCCATCGACGGTGATAGCTCTCGTAGCCGAAAACCCGGGGTCGACAATCAACGCATCGCCGTCAAGCGATGCGCTGATTTCGTTCACTGTTGCGCCCCACGTACGCAACGGGACTGCCAAAGCAGGCTTTGGCCGGCGAGCCATCAGCCCAGGCGGAACTCGATCCGCCGGTTCTCGGCCCGTCCCTCTTCGGTCTCGTTGTCAGCAATTGGTGAATCTTCGCCGAAGCCGGTAGCGCTCAACCGTTCGCTGTCGATGCCATTGCTGACGAGATAGTCGAGCACGGCCTGGGCACGCTGCTCGCTCAATGACTGGTTCAGAGCCTGGTCGCCTTCATCGTCGGTGTGGCCCTCGATGACGACGTCGGCCTCGGATGTGGCCAGAGCGGCGACGACCTGGTCGAGCGTTGCTTGTGAATCGGCGCTGATCGTTGCACTTCCGGTATCGAACTGGATCGGTTCGAGAGCGACGATTGCGTTGAGCGCCACCTCGCGGGTCAACAGCACGTTGTCGATGGTGTGCACGACGCCGTTACCGGCCGCCTGGTCAGCCTCGGTGACTACGCTCGAACCGTTGATGACGACGTCACCGTCGATGTTTTCGATGATCACGGTCTCGCCTTGCAGCGTGGCGACTTCGATCGGTCCACCCTCGGCTTCGATGGCGGCGAGGATGTCGGTTGCGTTGAACGTGCCGGGAAGCACGTGGTAGGCCAGAGTCGACGGAGCCTGCGATGGGCTCAGTGCCCGTCGGCCGATGGCTGGCGCAAGGGCCTGCAACGCGTCGTCGGATGGGGCGAGCACGGTGAACGGGCCGTCTCCGGCGAGTCCGTCGCTCAGACCGGCATCGCTGACGGCACCGAGTAGGCCGCTGAGTGCCGCGTTGGCGGTGATGACGTCGACGACGGTGTCTGGTCCGTCGAAGTCGGGCGCAGCAGCTGGCTCGGCCGGTTCTGGAGTTGGTTCTTCGGTGGGTTCTGGTGTTGGTTCAGGTTCAGCGGTGGGTTCAGGCTCGGCTTCTGCAGTCGGCTCGGCTTCTGCAGTCGGCTCTGCTTCAGCGGTCGGCTCGGCTTCTGCTTCGCCTGCAGACTCGACAGCTGGGTCGGCCTCGGCGTAGAAGAGTTCTTCGGCCAGGCTTGGCCCGTCGTCTTGGATTGCCCACCAACAGACGATCATCAAGATCGCTGCAAGCACACCCAACACGAGCAGGAAATAGCCCTGATCTTCGTTGTCGTTCATCACCAGACTCCGGTCATCAGACGTCAATGGCCGACGCTCGTTCAGCCCGAATGGACGGTATCGGCGTTGGAACCGCCTGTGAACCTGCAATACAGGTTCGTGCTCGGCGTTTGCGTTGCAGGTTGGGTGCCGGGTTGGGTGCCGCGAGTGGGTGCTGCGGGTTGGCTGCGTAGGTTCGTGCTCGGCGTTTGCACTGCAGGTTGGGTGCCTGCGGGTGCAGCGCATGGCTGCTGCGGCTTGGCTGCGTAGGTTCGTGCTCGGCGTTTGCGCTGCAGGTTGGGTGCCGCGAGTGGGTACTGCGGTTTAGCTGCGTGTGCAGCGCATGGGTGCTACAGGTTGGCTGCGAGCCCGCCTGCTGGCGGTCCGGCGATGTGTCGACGTGTATCTCGACGCGCATCTCCTGCATATTTCCATGTACATCTCCATGCACATCTCGACGAAACTGGTTCGGATCGCGGAGCGGCCCCCAGGTACAGTCGCTGGTTGATCTTGACGGCGCCCGTCTGTAGGGCGCCGTTGCGTTGTGAGGAGTCACATGACTGAACGGTTCAGCGATGTCGAAGCAGTCCGAAACGGACTGAGCGGCGTTGACTACCTGGCCGACGATGGCATTTCAAGTGTCGTCTATCTCGCCGACCGGCTCGACAAGCCGGTGCTCGTCGAAGGGCCCGCGGGTACCGGCAAGACCCAGCTGGCCAAAAGCGTCGCTGACATGCTCGGTGCTCGGCTGATTCGACTTCAGTGCTACGAAGGGCTCGACGAGTCCAAAGCGCTGTACGAGTGGAACTACAAGAAGCAGCTGCTTCGGATCCAATCCGAACGTGACGCCGACTGGACCCAGATCGAAGATGACATCTTCTCCGAGGAGTTCCTGCTGACTCGGCCGCTCCTCGAAGCCATCACGTGTGAAGACCCGGTTGTGCTGTTGATCGACGAAGTTGATCGTGTCGAAGTCGAGACCGAAGCACTGCTGCTTGAGATCCTGAGCGACTACCAGGTATCGATTCCTGAGCTCGGCACGATCACGGCCAAGCAAATTCCGCTGGTGTTCTTGACCTCGAACAACACTCGTGAATTGTCCGAGGCACTCAAGCGGCGTGCGCTGTACATGTACCTCGACTATCCGGACATGGAGCGCGAACGCGAGATCGTGCTCACCAAGGTTCCGGAGATCACCCAGAACCTCGCCGATCAGGTCGCACGCATCGTCCGTACGGTCCGCAACCTTGATCTGCGCAAAGCCCCGTCCGTGTCAGAAACCCTTGACTGGGCTCGCACGCTCGTGTTGCTCGGGGTCGAACATGTCGACGCCGAAACCGCAACGGACACCGCGAACATCTTGCTGAAATACCGCAGCGATATTGAGAAGGCGACGAAAGAGTTCGCCACGAACGACGACACGTTCGAAGCCCAGGCCTAGGGCAAACGGTGACCGACCTGCAACCAGCCGATGCGATGGCTGACCCGCTTCTGGATCTGCTTGGCGGATTCATTCAGGAGCTGCGCGACGCCGGCCTGCCGGTCAGCCTCACCGAGAACCTTGATGCTATGCAGGCGGTCCAGGCGATCCCGCTTGGCGATCGTGTTGCGTTCAAGTGGGCGCTCGGCGCCACGCTTGTAAAGAACCATCAGCACTGGCCAGCGTTTGAGACGGTCTTCGACGTGTACTTCTCGATGCGTGGAGCTGAGTACTCGCTGATCGACCCAAGCGAATCTGACAGCGACAGCGATGATCAAGACGGCGAAGGCTCTGACGATCAGCAGGGCGAAGGAAGCGGTCAAGAGCAGGGCGGGGGTGGCGGCGATGGAATGTCGAACGAAGAGCTCGCCGAAATGCTCTATCAAGCACTCATGCGCGAGGACCAGACGCTGCAGCGCGCCGTCGCACGACAGGCCGTCCAGCGCTTTGCAGGCATGGAACCTGGCCGTCCGGTCGGTGGTACCTATTACCTGTATCGCACGCTTCGAAACCTGGATCTCGACGCGGTCCTCGAACGTCTGCTCGAAACCCATCGTGAGCAGAATGAAGGCCAGAGCAGCCTGGACGACCGTCTCGCCAAAGACGAGTACGAAAGTCGGGTCGAGAAGCTCAAGGCCGAGATCGAAGCCGAGATTCGACGGCGGCTGGTCGCTGACCGCGGCGTCGAGGCCATGGCGAAAACGCTCCGTAAACCGTTGCCCGAAGATCTCGACTTCATGCACGCGACCCGCGATGAGATGGAGTCGTTGCGTAAGGCGATCTATCCGCTGACGCGCAAGTTGGCGATCAAGCTGGCTCGCAAACGCCGGCATAAGAACAAGGGCGGACTTGATTTCCGCAACACCATTCGCCGGTCGCTCAGCTACGGCGGGGTGCCGGCCGATCCGCGGTTCAAGCATCCTCGCCCGTCCAAGCCCGAGATCGTCGTCATCGCAGACATCAGCGGATCGGTGGCCGCTTTTGCCCGGTTCACCCTGCATCTCGTCTATGCGATGAGCAATCAGTTCTCGAAGGTTCGGGCATTCGTGTTCATCGACGGACTCGACGAGGTGACCCGCTTCTTTGACGGAAGCGATGACATCACCGCAGCAATCCACCGTGTCAATACCGAAGCTGACGTCGTTTGGGTCGATGGTCATAGCGACTATGGGCATGCGTTCGAAGTGTTCGAGAGGAACTACATGAGCGCGATCACCTCGAAGACAACGGTCATCATCCTTGGCGATGCTCGGAACAATTACCACGCTGCTCAGAGCTGGATCATCCAGCAGATGAAACGCAACGCCAAGCAGGTGTTCTGGCTGAATCCTGAGCCCGGCAGTTACTGGGACACCGGCGACTCGATCGTGACCGAATACGGGCAGTACTGCGACGGGTTGTTCGAGGTGCGCAACCTGCGCCAGCTCGAAACGTTTGTCGAAGCTGTCCTGTAAACGGACGGTACTGACCCGGTACGCGTTGGTTGGGGCTGCGTTGGTTGGGGCTGCGTTGGTTGGGGCTGCGTTGGTTGGGGCTGCGTTGGTTGGGGCTGCGTTGGTTGGGGCTGCGTTGGTTGGGGCTG
>CALDYC010000083.1 GCA_937941245.1 uncultured Acidimicrobiales bacterium
GGTGTCGATCTGCGAGGACCTGTGGATCGACGGGGGACCGGTAAACCAGCTGGCCGACGCGGGTGCACAGTTCATCCTGAATATCAACGCATCGCCCTATTACCGCGGCAAACCACAGACCCGCAAAGCACTCGTCAAACAACGAGTCGCCGAGACCGGTGTGCCAATTGCGTACGTCAACTCGGTCGGGGGTCAAGACGAGCTGGTATTTGACGGCGGATCGATTGTGATCGATGGATCTGGCGATCTCGTGGCTCAAAGCGTGATGTTCGGCGAGCAAGTGCTCGTCGCCGATTTCGCCGTTGCGCCGCAACGCCCCACAACGACCGCCCCCATCGTGATCTCCGCCGAGCCGACCGCATCGCAGGTCGGGCTTCCACCGATAATTGAACCGGACCTCGATCCGTTCGATGAGCTCTTTCAGGCACTCGTCTGCGGCACCCGCGACTATGTGCGCAACAACGGGTTTACCGACATCTGCTTTGGGCTGTCGGGCGGTATCGACTCGACACTTGTTGCGTGCATTGCGGTCGAGGCGCTCGGCGCCGAACATGTCCACGCCGTGCTCATGCCCAGTCGGTTCTCGTCAGACCATTCGGTGTCTGACGCAGAGCAACTTTCGATCAACTTGGGTATCGATTACCGCACCATTGCGATCGAACCGGCGCATGCCTCGATGCTCGACATGCTCGCTCCTTCATTCGAGGGACTCGAAGCGAACGTGACCGAAGAGAATCTGCAAAGCCGAATTCGCGGCGTGCTTCTTATGGCACTAGCCAACAAGTTCGGCTGGCTGGTCCTGACCACCGGCAATAAAAGCGAAACAGCGGTCGGCTATTCGACCCTGTACGGCGATACCGCTGGTGCATACGCGTGTATCAAGGACGTCTGGAAGCTCGATGTCTACGTACTATGCCAGTGGTACAACGACCGCGCTGGTTTCGACAAAATCCCGAAACATGTAATCACCAAGCCACCATCGGCCGAACTGCGTCCCGACCAGCGCGACGACCAATCGTTGCCGCCGTATGAGGTGCTTGACCCGATCCTTATCGAATTGGTCGAAAACGACCGCACCGCGTCAGACCTCGTCGCAGCAGGTGTTGGCGAGGCCGAAATGGTGAACCGTCTGGCTCGACTGGTCGACATCGCGGAGTTCAAACGTCGCCAGAACCCTCTCGGCCCAAGGGTGAGCCAAAAGGCGTTTGGCAGGGATCGGCGAATGCCCATCACCAACCGTTACCGCGGCCTCGCCGAGTGAGCGACGGGCCCGATGACACGACTCACCCCGACGGTGGCACTCACCCCGACGGTGACGATTGGTTTGCGCTTAGTGAGCTGACACTTCGCCTCGGCGGCTTGATCTGGGTGGAAGAAGCGGTCGGTTCGCTGCTGCGCGAGTGGACGGCAGACGAACCCCACGTTGGAGCGCGACTCGCATTTTCAGAAACGGGCACGCACCACGCATGGCACGGTGAGATTTTGCGAGGGCTACTTGCAACCTCCCCTGCTTTGCGGTCGACGTATAGCGTGCGCCCTCCGACCGAGAACTGGAAACGAGCGGTCGACGAGCTCACCCCAGTCAGTGAGACAGCGACGCGGTTGCTCGTAGTGACACGGGCGCTGCACCCCTGGCTTGATCGCGAGTTCGCCGCTTTGTGTGACCTGTCGGTTCAGACGAGTGACCGGCCGCTCGTTCGCCAGCTCGGGTTTGCCGCCCTAGATCATGGTCACGACACACGTGTGATCGCCGACGTAGCGGAGACGGTCACCGGCGGAGTGGTACCGCTTGGCGCAACCCGCCTGGTTTCAAGCCTCGGGTTGGTTGAGCGTTAGATCCAGCCGCTGCTTCCGTTGCTTCTTGCCGTAGGGACGAGCACTATCATGCCGCCCTGTGGATGACATCTTCCTAGCGCGAAAAATTGCGACGTCAGCGGGCGAGCTGCTACTCAAGGTGCGGACAGAGCTTGCCCATGCCGACCCGCAGATCCGCAAGGACGCTGGTGATCAACGAGCGCACAACTATTTGGTCGCGGAGTTGGCCGAACACCGCCCCGACGATGCGGTGCTGTCCGAAGAGGCTCCATCTGATGATCTGAGTCGACTCGATGACGAACGAGTCTGGATCATCGACCCACTCGATGGAACCCGAGAGTTTGGCGAGATCCCGCGCACCGATTGGGCGGTGCACGTTGCGCTTGCTGTAGACGGGCGAGCGGCTGTGGGAGCCGTTGCGCTCCCTGCGCTAGGCATGACGCTGACCAGTTTCCCGAGCGAAACGCTTCGACCGTTGTCAGATCGACCGCCGCGCGTTATCGCCAGTCGAACTCGACCGGGGCCAGCCGCCCAGGCCGTCTGCGGTGCCGTCGCAGGCGAGATGATCTACATGGGGAGCGCTGGAGCGAAAGCAATGGCTGTGGTTCGCGGTGAAGCCGAAATCTATACACACACCGGCGGACAGTATGAGTGGGACAATTGCGCTCCCGTTGCCGTTGCTCAGGCGTCCGGTTTGCATTGCAGCCGAATCGATGGCTCCGACCTTGTCTACAACAACGAGAACCCGTATCTACCGGACCTGCTTATCTGCCGTACCGAGTTTGCCGACGCTGCGCTTGGAGCGCTCGCAGCCACCGACCTTGGATAGGCCATGACATGGTCGGTCCAAGACGTTGCAGTTGTCATACCGGCGCGCAACGATGCTGCGGACCTCGCAGACGCCGTTGCATCGGTGCAAGCCCAGAACGGGGTAAGAGTCAGTGAGATTGTGATCGCGGTCGGGCCGAGCACCGACGACACTGCAGTGGTGGCGGATCAGCTGGCCGCCGGTAGTTCGAACGTGACTGTGATTGACAACCCGAGTGGTCGCACGCCTTCGGGTCTGAACCTTGGTATTGATGCCACCTCGGCAGAGATCGTCGCTCGTGTCGACGCCAGAGCGGTGCTTCCGCCGTTGTATCTGGCCAATGCGCTCGAGACGCTCACCAGTAGTCGCGCCGCCAACGTCGGAGCGATTCAACACCCAATAGGACGAACGTCGACCCAACGAGCGGTCGCCGCAGCGATGACCTCGCGCCTAGGAAGCGGGGGAGCGGCGTATCGCCACGCCGCTGCAGCGGGCCCGGTCGACACCGCATGGCTCGGCGTGTTCCAACGTAGCGCTCTGAATGAGGTTGGTGGATATGACGAGGATTTCATCCGCAACCAAGATGCGGAGCTCAACACCCGGCTTCGCTCCGCGGGGTACGAGGTGTGGCTGGATCCTCGCCTGATTGTCAACTACTTGCCCCGAACGACGCTCATAGGGTTGGCTCGTCAATACTGGCAATACGGATGGTGGCGGCTGCGCACGGCGCGTCGGCACCGTGAGTTGCGAACGCGCCAGGCCGCTGTCCCAGTGGTGATGACGATCGTGGTTGGTTCCGCGGTTGCGGCGACTGCAGCGCCGGTCTTCGCGGTAGTTCCCGGTGGATACCTTGCCGGCTGCGTGATCGCTGCGACGCGAGCTCCGGGCTTGGAACCGGACGAGAGGGCCAAGATGGCTGCTGCGCTCGTTGTTATGCACGGATCGTGGGCAGGCGGCTTCATCGCGTGCGCCGCCGGAACCGCCGGGCGGCGACTGCTCGCCCGAAGGTTCAGTGCCGATAGCAAAGCAATGACATGAAAGGCCGGCTGAAATTCTCAGCCTGCGAGAGGCGGCAACAGGACGACCTGGACGGCGGGTGACGCGGCGCCGCCTGAGACGTCCCACGCTGAGTAGGTCGAGCCTGTTCCGTCGGCCGGGACCCGCACGACTGTTCCGCTATCGAGCAGAAGCAAAATGTTGGTGCTGTCCGCCGCGACGGCTTGCACGGCGAGGTCGTTTTCCTGCGCGTCCCACAAAACCTCGAACGGCGCAGCACCATTGGTGAACACAACATCGCCGTCGTCGAGCAAGATGACGTTGCCGCGGGCCGTCGGAGCGAAACCCATTGCCTCCACACCTTCTTGTTCGGCTGGATCCCATTCGGTCGAAAGAACAGGTTCATCTAGATCGGCAAACAAGAACTTGGCGACAGCCCCCGCTTCGGTCCGAAGAAGAACAGCGGTTTCGCCAGCCATCGGGGACGAAACAGAACCAGCTTCGGCCGCATTCCAGACCTCGACCAGATCGGTGCGACTTTGCGAGCTGATCATCATCAAGGCATCACCCTGGTCGGTGACAAACGGTACGAGGTTCGCCGCAGACGTGATCTCGGCAACCTGGATTTCTCCGCGTTCGTCTGGCTCCCACACCACTTCAATAGTCTCGTCGGTAGCTTGCTCGTTGGTTGGCGACAGGCTAAGACGTCCGTTTTCATCGAGGACCGCGAGACGTCCGGAGACCTCAAAGGCGGCGCGTGCTCGAACAAGGTTGTTTTGACGCCATAGCCCGCTGGTATCGCCGGTCGGGACGTCGATCCGGATGATGTTCCCACCTTTGGTGACCGCAACCAAGTCTGATTCGAGCCGGGACAACTGAGCGATGTTCGCGGACCGAACTGCGCTATCGAAAATGATCTCGGCGCTTTCACGTTTATCTGGGCCAAGCCTTGAAATGGCAACGCTTCCGTCCGCAAGCAGCATGGCGACACTCGGAGTTGCTGCGATGTCATTTGAGCTCGGACTATCGGAACCTGGATCGCGAGTGTCAGAGCTTGACACGTTGACGTCGCCGGTGTCGGTTGTCTCGTCGTCGTCGTCAACTTGCTCACTCGGGAAACGGGTTGGATCAGCGGTCGCAGTGGCGGTAGCAGTCGGTGCTTCGTTCAATGCGTCGTCGGTGCTAAGGCTGCCGATCAACTGAATTGCACCGAAGAGGAACATGCCAAGCATTACCGAGAACAATGTCGCGATAGCAAAATGTCGCGCCCCGATTCCTGGCTTGGGTTCTGGCTCGGGATCAGAGTTGAGGTGGACGGTGACATCGACCGTTCCCAGGAACCCCGGGCCGAGGTTGTCGCCGGGATCGGCAACGACCTCGTCGAGCCGAATCGATTGGATCGATTCGTAGACAGGAAGCTGGGCGGTGCCTTCGGTGGGTAGGTGATCATGATCTGCTGGGGCATCCGAGCCGATGGTGACCTCGCTGTCGGCACTTTCGATGCTGAGTTCGAGGTCTGGTTCATCGAGTTGGTCAGACTCCGAACCGTCTCCGCTGATTTCTTCTGAACTGTCGGTGTCGTCGTCGGTGTGGTCGTCAGCGTGCGCGCCCGAATCGTCGTCGGTGTCGTCGTCGCCGTTGCCGTCGCCATCATCGTCGTCGGTGTGGTCGTCAGCGTGCGCGCCCGAATCGTCGTCGCTTTGATGACCGAACACTGGTTCGCCGTCGCCGTCGCCGTCGCCGTCGTCCGCATTGTCGTCGGCATGACGATCATTGGCCGGCCCATCGTGTTCTTCGTCAGAAGCAACGCTCGCTTGGCCGCGGTCGCCTTCGATCAGCACGATTTCGTCGAGATCCTCGAGCGCTAAGTCGTTGTCGCGGTCGGCGTCGGCATATTCAACACCGGCATCGGGACTGGTGCCGCTACTTTCGGAGCCGTCGGTGCCGAGATCGTCTCGATGCTCGATGAGGTCGTTGTCGGTGCTGTCGTTTGCAAGCTCGCGATCGACGACCATCAGCTCGGACTCGGGTTCACTGTCGTCGAGTGCGGTGGTTGACAGATCATCGAGGTCGTGCCGGGCCCGGGTCGCCACGACCGCGGAGCGCAGGACTTCGGCCTGGTCAGCGGTCTCGCATGCGTCGACGATGTTCGCCAAATGCTCAGGAGTTAGGTCCGTGAGTTCGATGGTGCTTTCGGCGCAGGAGTCGAGTACGTCGATCGCTTCGAGGATGTCCTCTAACTCCTCGTCGCCGTAGTCGTCGATATGCGCGTCAATCCACTCGTTGACAGCGTCGACTGTTCTCACCTGCGAAACCCCTCAGCTCAGCTGGCTCGTGTGCGGTGCCATCATCGCACTCTTGCACCGGTTGGTTCCGGCACTGTTCAGATTCGTTCGAAGTCCGCACCGTCGAACAGTGGCGTCAAGCCGAGCGTCTCAACATCTGCGCGCATGATCTGGTCGGTCGGAGCCTCGTCGGCGCTGGCCGCTGCCTCAAGAATCAAAGCAAGCTTGCGAGCATCGCTTGTCGTGTTGAGGAACAGGCCCGGTGTTGCGAGCACCCAATGGACGGCTCGCTCGATCGCTGCAGGGTCCTCGATTGGTTCGTACCAACTGAAGCGTTTGCCGTCGAAGTCGCCGGGCCAGCGGCCGGCGGCGATTGCCTTGATTGTTTGGACCGCGATGTTTCGTTCAGCGCACAGGGCGACGAGCGCTTCAGCATCGTGCCGATAGGTCGGATTATCGAGCATGGTGAAACTCCAAGGAAGCAGCACCGACGCGTAGTCGAACTCAGCGAGGCTTCGCATGTGCATGCCAGCGATGCGGGTGCCATGGCCGGTTACACCAATGTGATCGACGAGCCCTTCGTCTCGGGCCTGGGCAAGCGCTGCCACGGCTCCATCCGGCCGATGCGCTGCTTCCCACTCATCAGGTTCGACGAGGTTGTGCAGCTGAATGAGGTCGACTTTGTCAATCCCCATCCGGGTCAGAGACAGCTCAAGTTCAGCTCGGGCTTTGGACCCGGAACGTTCTCCGGTCTTGGTCGCGAGGAAGATCTCGTTTCGGTGATCGGTAAGCCATGGCGCAAGTCGAAGCTCCGAGTCGCCGTAGCTCGCAGCAGTGTCGAAATGATTGACACCAGCTCGGTGGATCAGGTCGATCGTCGCGTCGGCGCGGTCCTGGCTCATGGCTCCGAGCGCTGCTGCGCCGAAGATGATCCGGCTGCTTTCGTGACCGGTTGAACCGAAGGCCAAGGTTTCGATACTCATGGGACGACGCTAGTTCGGGTTCGGGGCTGGCAGTTCATGTCGCCCTTGATCACGTGTGTCTCAGAGCGTAGAGTGCTCGGTGGAGGCTAGCGATGGCGATTTGGCGCTGTTTGGGTTTTGGTGTTTTGGTGGTCCTTGGGCTGCTCGCAGGCGGTTGCGCTAGCAGCGGATCAGATCCGGGTCAG
>CALDYC010000084.1 GCA_937941245.1 uncultured Acidimicrobiales bacterium
ACGAGATCGTCATACGCAAGATTCCCGATGGAATCGATATTTCCGGCCCGAAGAACACCAACCTGCCCTTCGGCGAACTCCTTCGACGCCTGATCTTTCTTGTACGTGACGCCCGTGACCTGTTCTGCTACGTCAGCGACAGAAACCGTCCTCATCTCAGCATCGCCTTCAGATCAGCCAAGCCCTTCGAGATCTCTCCCTCGATCTCTTCAAGCTCGGCGATGATCTCGCTTGGTGCCGGGTAGTCGATCCGTTCGTAGACGATCTCTTTGTACCGGTTGATCGACAGGTCATAGTCGTTGTCGGCGATCTCGGCCATTGGCACGCAGAAAGATTGTTCGGTGCGGGCACGCTTCCTCTCTGCATCGGGATCGTCGCCCAGCGTGTTCCATCGGGCCAGCGCATCGGGCAGGTTGTTCTTGTCGTGCTCATCGTCGGCCAGTTCGGCTGCGGGGCCGAGCTTGTCGTCATCGAGCAGCGGGGTGCGTTTGTCGTCCAGGCTCAGGCCGTCGGCTTGCAGGTCATAGAACCAGACGTCGTCAGTGCCTCCGCTGTCGGTCTTGGTGAACAACAGAATGGCCGTCGACACCCCGGCGTAGGGCTTGAACACACCCGACGGCAGCGACACAATCCCGTCGAGCTTGTGATCCTCGACCACAATGCGTCGCAACTCCTTGTGGGCCTTGGTCGAACCGAACAACACCCCGTCGGGCACGATGACCGCCGCCCGACCACCCGGCTTGAGCAGCCGCAAGAACAGGCTCAGAAACAACAGCTCGGTCTTTTTGGTCTTGGCGACTGCCAGCAGGTCCTTGGCGGTGCCCTCGTAGTCCAAGCTGCCGGCAAACGGTGGGTTGGCCAAGATCAGCGAATAGGCCTGCTCGTCCTTCGGCGCATTTTCAGACAACGAATCTCGATAGTCAATACGCGCCGCACTCACCCCATGCAGCTGCATGTTCATCGACCCGATCCGCAACATGGTGTTGTCGAAATCGAACCCGTTGAACATCGCCGAATTGAAATGCGCCAAACTCGCCGCATCGGTCAGCGACTGGGGATGATGCTCACGCACGTACTCACTCGCCGCCACCAAAAACCCACACGTACCCGAAGCCGGGTCGCAGATCGTGTCGGTCGCCGTGGGCTTCATCAACTCGACCATGAACTCGATGATGTGGCGTGGCGTGCGGAACTGACCGTTCTGGCCCGCCGATGCGATCTTGCCCAACATGTACTCGTACACGTCGCCCTTGGTGTCACGATCCTGCATAGGAATCGCATCGATCCCATCGACCGCCTTTTGCAACAGCGCCGGGGTGGGGATCGTCAGCCGGGCACCCTCCATGCGCTTGCGATGCGCCGGGTCCTGCGAATGCTCACGCAAATATGGGAAGACAAAATCGTTAAACCGGTCGAACAGCTCCTTCGCCGAACCCAACTGCGTCAGTTTGGACCACCGCAACTCGCCATAGTCAAGACTGCGGTCGGTCCCCTCGGGCACGAAGCTCGCTTCGGGAAACGGCACGTTGTCTGGCAACGGATTGCTGGTTCGGTTCGCCTGGCGCTCTTCGCGGGTCTGGGTCTCGTCGAGCCCCTTGATGAAGAGTAGATACGTCAGCTGCTCAATCACTTCGAGCGGGTTGCTTATGCCGCCGCTCCAAAAGTCGTTCCACACGCTGTCGACCTGCGACTTGATTTCGCCGGTGATGGTCACGCTTCCCCCTGTCGCTGCGGCGTCGGCAGCGGCAGCGGCAACGTGCAGTCTAGGTGTCGGGTCTGAGGCGAGGGTTTTACCAGTTTCAGGGTTGACGAACGTGTGTTCGTTTTGCTATGGTGGGGGTACCGGCTGCTGTTTGCGCAGCAGTCCGGCTCGTAGTCGCCGGTTCGTGCGACACCTTCCCGTTCGAGGCTTGTGTTCCTCTCCCCTAGGTGTTCGACGTGTCCCCTGTGACCACCGAATTCGAAGCAGCGCTGGTCGCAGCCGACGCGCTCGCTGACGCAGGGGTTGCCGCGGTGAAGTCGACTGGCCATGCGATCGACGTGTTGCAGGCGGCCGAGCGGTTGGTGCGACTGGCGGCCGTTGCCCGGGTCGACGCATTGGCGCAGGTCCATTCGTCTGGCGTGTATGTGGCGCACGGTCACGCCGCCGCCCACCACATGGCTCGGCACCTCGGGCGTACGTCTTCGGCCGACGCCGCCCGGGCCGACAAGATTCGTCGCATGGTGGCCCGCTGCGACGACATCGCTGCTGCCTGGCGGGCGGGCGATATGTCCGTCGATCAGGCTGCGGTACTCGGGCGAGCATTCGCGAACCCCCGCACCCGTGACATGTTCATCGACAGTCAGGCCTGGTTCCTCGATCTACTGAATATGCCGTTTCGCCGCTTCGAGCAAGGGGTCGCCCGGTGGGTCCGACTGGCCGACTGCGACGGGTCCGAACCTCGCGCCGAACCAGCGCACCACAACCGCGACGTCTCACTCATACAAGATCACTTCAGCCTGCAGTGGACGTTGCGTGGCACCTTCGGCTCGGAGCAGGGCGCCGAACTTCGCCGGGTGCTCGATGCGTACGTGTCGGCCGAGAACCTCGCCGACTGGACGGCAGCTCGCGAGGTACACGGCGACGGGGTCTGCGGCGACGATCTTGCCCGTAACTCAGGGCAGCGCCGGGCCGATGCTCTGGCGCAAGTCTTCGCCGACGCTGTCCACAGCCCAGCTCGGTCTGTTTCCGTCGACCGGGTCCACAACGTCGTCTGGTCCGAGCACTCACTCGAAGCGATGATGCGCCGCTGGTTCGGCAACGAGCCCGCCCCGATCGACGTCGACCAGCATCGCTGCCACAGTCTTAACGGGCACGAGCTCGATGAGAACGCAGCCTTCGGCGACTTTCTGGTGTCATCGTGGCGCCGGGTCGTACAAGGTGTCGACGGCATCACGCTCGACATCAGCGCCAAGCAGCGCTTCTACACCGGACTCGCCCGGCTCGGGGTCGTGATCAGCCACGACACCTGCTTCTGGCCCGGCTGCGATGTTGCATCGACCCAGTGCGAAATCGACCACCGAAGACCATGGGCCCAAGGCGGGCCGACCACCCAACACAACGGCGCTCCCGCCTGCCACAAACACAACCGCCTGAAAGAACGCGGCTATTCGGTCACCGTCGATGACGACGGCACCATCCAAGTCAGATCACGCGATGGCGAACTGCTCCCCCAGTGATGTCGAGAGCGGTCGCATCGCCGCGCCCTCGCTGTCTTTGGCCTGCGCAGTATCAGCGTTTGCGGATCAGGTCGATCTTTGCTTCGGTGTTGTTGGCATCGTCGCCCTGCGATTCGAGTAGCAAGTTGCGATCACGTTCGGCTTCACGTGCTGCCTTGACGGTGTCAGCCCGGGCCAGGGCAGCTTCGACACCGTGTTCGTGCATGAACTCGGCCCACTCGACAAGTGCCTCAACCATTTCATCTTCGGGAACGACCGCCACGTTCTGGCCCTTCACGAACAAATGGCCACGCTTGTTGCCAGCGGCAATACCCAAGTCCGCGTCTCGCGCTTCGCCGGGGCCGTTCACGACACAACCCATGACCGCAACTTGCAACGGGATCTCACGCTCGCCAAACGCTTCGAGCGCCTTGTTTGCCACGTCATACACGTCGATCTCGGCTCGTCCACACGATGGGCATGCAATCAGATCCACGTTCTTGCGTTCACGCAATCCCATCGATTCGAGCAGGGCACGCCCAGCCCGAGCTTCGTGGACCGGATCAGCCGTCAGCGAATAGCGGATCGTGTCGCCTATGCCCTCAGCCAGCAGCGTCGCAATCCCCGCCGTGGACTTGATCAATCCGTTCGGAAGCGGACCAGCTTCGGTTACTCCAAGGTGCAACGGATGATCGGTGACCTTGGACAACTCCCGATACGCCTCGATCATCAACGGCACGCTCGATGCCTTGACCGAAATCTTCACCTGATCGAATCCGACATCATCGAAAAAGGCGAGCTCCTGCTGGGCAGACTCGACCATCGCGGCCGCAGTGACCGTGCCGCCGTACTTCTCGTACAGATCCGGATGCAGCGACCCGCCATTCACGCCAATCCGGATCGGCACACCACGTTCGCCGCACGCCTCGGCAACGGCCTTGATGTGGTCCGGCTTGCGGATATTGCCGGGATTCAGACGCAGACAGTCGACGCCGGCATCGAGAGCCGCAAGCGCCATCTTGTACTGGTGGTGAATGTCGGCCACGATCGGCACCGGCGAACGCGGAACAATCTGTGCAAGCCCTTCGGCTGCCTCGATCTCGTTGCACGTACAGCGCACGATGTCGGCCCCAGCAGCCGCAAGAGCGTAGATCTGCTGCAACGTGCCCTCGACGTCGGCCGTCTTTGTTGTCGTCATCGACTGCACGGTGATCGGGGCATCGCCGCCGACAGCCACTCGGCCGACATTGATCTTCCGGGTCTTACGTCGTTCGGCTACGGGAACGATTTCCACAAAATGTCCTTAGCTCGGGTTCGAAGGGTGCAGATCAGATCGGAGGCCATGAGAACACGTCCAGAGCGATTGACCACACCCCAACGACGACAAGCAGCACCACAACAACCCAGGTGACCGGGATGAGGCGCGCCGCATCTACACGGTGAGGACGACGAGTGATCAGTTCCCGCAGCCGTTCGTAGGTGGCGATGACTGCGTGGCCACCATCGAGAGGAAGCACCGGGGCGAGATTGATAATGCCGATACTGATATTGACCAGAACAAAGATGAAAATGCGGTGCTCTGCAGAATCGGCATCGACCCACAGCCGGCCAGCGCCAACCGCCGACATCGGGCGGCCAGCTCCCCCGCTGCCATCTGATACGACGACATCGCCGCTTCCGCCCGTCGAAACCTGCTCGTCCGGCTGGTTCGGTCGGAACAAGCTAATCCAGGTGTCCGGGTCAAAGATCGCAAGACTTCGGCCGCTGATCCATGCGAAATCCTTGGCCGACGCCTGCACCGCCTCGCCCAGTCCGACCGGTGCAGCTGGTGCGACCTGCGGCCCGATACCGAGAAAGCCCCTCGGGGCCTGGTCGAGATCAAGTGCAACCTCACCCGTCAGTGCCACTGGTTGACCTCGGCGCTCGACATCAATGACGATCGCGTTGTTGTCACGCTCGAACAAGACCTCTGCAAGTGCAGGTCGGTCAGTCACGGTGACTCCGCCAGCGGACATCAGCAGATCACCTGTTTCGAAGCCGAACTCGCTGGCGTTTGAGTCGTCAGCGACCGAAGCGACTTGCCACGGTTCAGAACCAACCGGCGACAACAGCGTCAGTCCGAACCCACGGTTCACCACATCTCCGGAATTGACTCCGAGGTCACCCTCAAGCGCCACCACATCACCGTCGCGGTCGACAATGAACTCGACCGATTGGCCAGCAAGCGGCCCGACCGCAGCAGCCAAATCATCAAACGACGAAACGTCGGTGCCGTTCACTGCGGTGATGCGGTCACCTTCTTCCATCCCCATGGCCTGAGCGGCGGTGTCTTGCACGACGGTGCCGATGATCCAATCGCTCGGATCCGGGTCGCTCGTGCCGTAGGAGCCGACAACCGCGAACATGATGATCAAGCCCACGAACGCCATCAGGAAGTGCATGACTGAGCCAGCCGTGATCACCCACATGCGTCGCGGATAGGACTTCGCCCGGTAGGTCCGGTGTTCGAGCGCCGGGTCGACCTCTTCGATCGTGTTCAGGCCGGTGATGCGCACATATGCCCCGGCCCAGATTGCTTTGATTCCGTACTCGGTCTCGCCCCGGGTAAACGACCACACCTTCGGGCCAAATCCAAGGAAGAACTCCGTGACCTGCATGCCCGATGCTCGGGCCGTCAGGTAGTGGCCGAGCTCATGCATGAACAGCATGAGTGCCAGCAGTCCAATCGCCGCAACTGCCCACCAGCTTCCGAGCAAGCCAATAGCGGCCATAACTCCAATGAACATCGCGAGGTTGACGTACCCCGGTTCATCGTCGCCCGCGTTCTCGTCCGCGTGCTCGGCTCGCGTCGGTCCGTTTGGAACGGACGCACCCGTTTGCTCGGCAGGCCACAGGTTCGGTTCAGCCCTGCCGATTGTGTCGGTCATAGTGACCTGCGCTGCTTTGTGGGGTCAGCTATCGGCACGGGCCGCAATCCATGTATCAGCGGCCCGCCGGGCGCCTGCATCGGCGTCAAGCACAGCGTCGAGATCGGGGTCACGGTTGACAGTGTGGTCGCTCAGAACCGATTCGACAGCGCGCGCAATGTCAACCCAGGCAATTCGACCGGCAAGGAACGCATCGACCGCCACCTCATTCGCTGCGCTCAGCGCAGCTGGAGCGGTCCCGCCAGCATGACCAGCGGCATACGCGAGATCGAGACACGGGAACGCCGTACGGTCAGGCGACTCAAAGTCGAGCCGAGCCAACGACGTCCAGTCGATGCCACCGAACGGTGCGCTGTGACGGTCTGGATAGTCGAGTGCATAGGCCACACACAACCGCATATCCGGCATAGACAGCTGCGCAATGGTTGCGCCGTCGGTGTATTCGACCATCGAATGCACAATCGACTGCGGGTGCACGACAACATCAATCCGGTCGAATCCAACCCCGTAGAGCTCGTTGGCCTCGATCACTTCAAGACCCTTGTTCATCAACGTCGACGAATCGACAGTGATTTTCGGGCCCATCGCCCACGTCGGGTGAGCCAGCGCATCGTCGATGCCTACCTGCTCAAGCTCAGTCGCATTCCGACCGCGAAATGGGCCCCCGCTGGCGGTCACCACCAGCCGACGGACCTGAGCGAGACGTCCGCTAGCAAAGCTCTCGTTCGACCGCAGGCATTGATGGAGCGCGCAATGTTCACTGTCGACCGGGATGATCTCGGCTCCAGGGGTCGAGCGCACCCGTTGCACGACCGGGCCAGCAGCAATCAGCGATTCTTTGTTCGCCAGCCCAAGACGCCGCCCAGCCTGCAGCGTTGCAAGCGTGACCGACAATCCAGCGAAACCAACAACACCGTTGATCACCACCTCAGCTTGCGAGACGGTGTCGGCCATCGCAGTTGCTCCGGCGATGACCCGACCTCGTAGGTCAGCGGGAAGCCGATCACCAATCGCCGCCGCACAGGCCGGGTCTGCGATGGCGATTGCTTCGGGGCGGAACTTTTCGGCCTGTGCTGCAAGCGCGTCGACCGAGGTGTTCGCACCCAAGATCACGACCTCATATGGCGGGTCGTCGCCGACGGCCGCTGCTCTGGTAGCCGCCTGCTCGATGATGTCAAGCGTTTGTGTGCCGACCGACCCGGTCGAACCGGCAATGGCGACCTTGATGGTCACGGTGTCAGCCCGTAACGGCCGAGGTTGCTTCGATCACGCCGATCGCAAGACCCGCGCACCACGTGGCAGGCATGACAAAGAGCAGTCCATCGAAGCGGTCAAGGATGCCGCCGTGGCCAGGAAGCATGGTGCCCATGTCCTTGATCCCGAGGTCGCGCTTAATCATGGACTCGCTGAGGTCGCCAAGGGTTGCCGCTACAGCCGCCACGACGGCCAGGATGATGGCATCGGCGAAGCTGCCCGGGTTCGCTCCCCATGGAGCGATCCCAACGCCTCCGATGACCACCGCGGTGACCAGAATGCACACGGCGGCGCCGCCGACCAGACCCTCGATGGTCTTGTTCGGACTGTGACTCGACAACGGAGTGCGTCCCATCGATCGGCCGATGACATAGGCGCCGATGTCGTAGGCAACCGTCGCAAGGATCGCCGCAAACAACAGGCCAGTGCCGTTCGACTCGAAGATGATCAAACCGGAGTCGGCGTTTTCGACGAGCGAATCACTCGACAACAACAATCCAGCGAATGATCCGAGAATGCTGATGTAGCCGATACCGAGCATGGTGATTCCGAGGTTCGGCACGGGGCGATCATCGGACACCGGTATAAGAAACCACAACAACGAAAACACCACGGCAAGGAACAGCACCACTGGATAGGCGGCAACGCTCTTCCAGTAGGCAGCACATGTCAAACCAATCGTGGCGACCAGGCCGATCAGCGAGGCTGGGTTGTAACCAATCCGCCGCATTGCGTTATAGAACTCAAGGGTTGCGAGCGACAGAATCAACGTCGCTACGACGAGTCCTGGAACCTCGCCGATCCAGAGTGCAGCGAGGGCCACAGCTGCGAGCCCGAGCCCCGTGATCGTGGCCATGGTCATATCGCGATCAGACCCACCAGACCCACCAGACCCGCCAGGCCGCGCCGCAGTCCCTGGACGAGAAGATGCAGCTCCATTTGGTACCGATGCACCCCGGCGACCACGGCCACCTTTACGCGGTGACGTAGCTTGATCAGCTGGTGGCGCCGGTGGCGCCTGGGTCATCGGAGCCCCGGGAACAACGCCCGGTTGCGCAGGCGGCACGGCATCGGCACCGAAGAACACTTCGTCAGCCGACGCTGGGTCATCAAGCGGTGCTTCGGTCGGATCGAGCAAGCGGATGTCATCGAGCTCGTTGTAGTCGCTTGCGCCATCTCTCCACCGCGGACCGCTCGCATCGACGGCAGCCGTTGCATCGGTGCCGGGTTCGGTCCAGTGCGGGAGTGCCAGATCATCGTTCAGCAGGTCGTCGTCTTCGGAGAACCAGCTTTCGGGGCCCCTGATTGGGCCGCCTGGTGGCTCGTGTTCGCTCATATCGATGCCTCGTGCAGTGGGCTCATAGTGGCTGGGCTCATACTGACTGCTCTCATATTTCGAGCAACTCATTCTCTTTGGCGGTCACCGCCTGGTCGATACCTGCTTCGAACTGTTGGGTCAATTCGTCGACCCGTTTCTCGGCACGATCGATTGCGTCTTCGGGTGCGTCGCCGTCTTTCTTCATTTTGTCGAGGTCGCTACGCGCATTGCGGCGCGAGTTGCGGATCGCAATTCGACCGTCCTCGGCCATTCCTCTGACGACTTTGACCAGCTGTTTGCGGCGTTCCTCGGTCAGGGCCGGGAACGCTAACCGCACGACCACACCATCGGTCGACGGGGACAACCCGAGGTCGCTCTCACGGATTGCCTTCTCGATTGGTTCAACCGCTGCCTTGTCGAACGGGGTGATAATTAGCATGCGAGCCTCGGGAACGCTGAACGACGCCAGCTGTTGCATCGGCACCGGCGTTCCGTAGTAGGTCACCTGCATCTTGTCGACCAATGCCGGAGTGGCGCGCCCGGTTCGCACGCCACTAAATCCGCGCTTGGCATGGCCGACAGCGCCATCCATGCTCTCAGCGGCCTCTTCGAGGATCATCTCGATCATTTCATCGCTCACGGCGACACTCTTCCTGTCCGGTGCGGGCGCGACGGTGCGCCGCAGACACGATAACGATGTTGCCACGTCCGGGTCGCCAACCTGCGGCAACCAGCTCGGACAACGTCAGACCGAGACGACGGTTCCGACTGGTTCGCCTGCCAGGATTGCCTCGACGTTGCCGGATCGCATCAGGTCGAACAGCACGATCGGAAGGTCATTGTCCATGCAAAGCGTGGTCGCCGTCGCATCCATCGCCCGCAGGTTCTTGCTCAGCACATCGAGATAGGTGATTGCGTCAATCCGGGTTGCGGTCGGATCGAGCTTGGGATCTGCGGTGTAAATGCCATCGATGCCCGAGTGCGTGCCCTTCAGCAACACCTCAGCGTCGATCTCATTTGCCCGAAGTGCTGCTGCGGTATCGGTGGTAAAGAACGGGTTTCCGGTGCCGCCAGCGAAGATCACGACCCGACCCTTTTCGAGGTGCCGGATTGCTCGTCGCCGAATATATGGCTCAGCAATTTCAGACATCTCAATCGCCGTCTGGACCCGCGTGGGCACGCCCAAACGTTCGAGCATCTCTTGCAGCGCTAGACCGTTGATAACGGTGGCGAGCATGCCCATGTAGTCGGCCTGAGCGCGATCCATGCCAGCTCCGGCGCCCGAAAGGCCGCGCCAGATATTGCCGCCACCGACGACGACCGCCATCGAGATGTCGAATCGCGACCGAGCCGACGCGATCGTCTGGGCAATAGAACCAACGATGTCGCCGTCGATGCCGTAGCCCTGGTCTCCGGCGAACGCTTCGCCGGAGACTTTGAGCATGACCCGGTTCCACCGAGCCGGAGATGTTCCGCTATTGGTGAAATCGGTAGTCTCAGACATTGACTGGGTCAGGCGCCGATCTTGCTCTGGGCAAACCGCGTGATCGTGCCGGGAGCGGCAGTCTCAGCAACCGTGACCTTGTCACCGTGCAGCCCCTGTTCGCGCAGCACGCTGCTCTTGAACCAGGCGGAGACCCGACCCTCGACAATCTTGTCCCAGGCAGCTTCAGGCTTGCCTTCGGACTTGGTGATTTCAAGCAGCGCAGCACGCTCCTTCTCGACGTCCTCCTCGGGCACCTCGGACTTGTCGAGGTACAGAGGTTTGGCAAAGGCAATGTGCAACGCGATCTGATGCAGCGTCTCTTCGCTGACGTCATGCCCTTCGACGACGACGCCGTTCACCCCGCGCCCGTCTTGCACGTGCAGGTAGGCGTCGATGTTGTGACCGTCAGCGGCTTCGATAATCGTGATCGAACCGACCTCGATGTTCTCCTTCTTGGACAACTTGAGATCTTCAATTGCTTCGTTGCACTCGGCAGCGGCGTCGCCGCCAGCAAGTGCGACGTCGGCCAAGCGTTGCGAGACCGCAACGAAGTCCTCGCTCTTTGCTGAGAAGTCGGTCTCGCTCTTGAGCAGCACGAGTGCGACACGGTTGCCCTGTCGGGCCATCGCTACCGCGCCTTCGGTGTTTTCACGGTCCGAGCGTGTAGCGGCCTTGTTCAGGCCCCACTCACGCAGCAGCTGGGTCGCTGCTTCGGCGTCGCCGCCAGCTTCGGTCAGCGCCTTTTTGGCGTCCATCATTCCTGCACCCGTCGCATCGCGAAGGGCCTTGACATCTTTTGCGCCGAAATCAGGCATCGGGCGTCTCCTCTGTGGTCTCAGGCGCTGCACTCTCCGGTGCGGCGGTCTCAGCTACGGCAGTCTCGGCAGCAGCGGTTTCGGGGGCTGCAGCGGTTTCGGGCGCAGCAGCGGTTTCGGGGGCAGCGGTTTCGGGGGCAGCAGTTTCGGCTTCGTCGATGTTTTGCTGCACACGCGCTTCGCGGGCAGCTGCGGCTTCGGCAGCGGCAACCTGTGCCAAAGCCTGTTCACGAGCGACTCGCGCCTCGTCCTCGGGCGAACGTTGCGCTGGAGCGGCCTCGGCTGGGCGACGACGGCTCGCGATGAAGCGGCCTTCGATGACCGCATCGCTGATGATGCGGGTCATGACATCGCCGGAACGAATGGCATCGTCGTTACCGGCGATGACGAACTGAATCAGGTCTGGGTCGCAGTTTGTGTCGACCACGGCGATGATCGGAATACCCAACTTGTTTGCTTCGGTGACCGCGATGTGCTCTTTGCGAGTGTCGAGCACGAAGATCGCAGCAGGACGTTTCGACATGTTTCGGATACCACCGAGGTTGCGCTGCAGCTTGACCAATTCACGGGTCTTGAGCAGTGCTTCCTTTTTGGGCATGGCCTCGAAGTCACCATTGCGCTGCATGCGCTCGTAGTCGAGCATCTTGTTGACGCGCTTCGAGATCGTTTCGAAGTTGGTGAGCATGCCACCGAGCCAGCGCTGATTGACGTATGGCATGTTGGATCGTTCGGCGTGACTCTCGATCGAATCTTGTGCCTGCTTCTTGGTACCAACGAACAGCACAGTGCCGCCGTCAGCGACCGCGTCGCGAACAAACGCGTACGACGCTTCGACCTGGCTCAATGTCTGGCGCAGATCAATAATGTGGATGCCCGAACGTTCACCGTGGATGAATCGCTTCATCTTCGGGTTCCACCGGCGTGTTTGATGACCGAAGTGGACACCGGCATCGAGCAACTGCTTCATGGACACGACTGGAGCCATGATTACCTCCTGTTTGCGGTTGACAACTTCGCCAGCACCTCATTTGAGGCGACCGTTGTTTGGCGAAGCGCTGATTCGTTTGCTGGCACGCCTGGTGCGCGCACAGTGCGGGCCAAAGGCTAACGGGCAGATCCAGGAATCAGTCGGACAATGCGTTTCTGCGCACTTGCGTCAATGAGGATCTGAGGGTCGAGGTACCTGTCGCGGGCTTTGACCCCGAAGTGCATGTTTTGCCCGGCGATAGCAATCAACGTGCCCTGCGGAACCCATTCATTGTTCGATACCGACAATGAGGTCAGGCCCGTATAGGTCGTTTCGAGCCCGTCGGCATGTTCCATCGTGATGTAGAACGAGCCAACGATCTGTCCCGCATGCAGGATTCGGCCGTCGGCGGCGGCCAGCACGACTGTTGATGGCGGATTGGCGTATTGCAGCCCGCGGTTACCCGGACCACCGAAATGCGCAGGTGGACGAAACGGATCCAAAATCGGCGCCTGCACCGGATGCGCATACAGGACCGAGGACCGGCCAATGAGCTGCCCGTCAGCTGGCAGGCCGCCGCCGAATGGGACGATTGCAGCGAGTGCAACCACGATGACTCGAGCGAGTGCGCGCACCACAGGTCGGCTGCTCATCGCACACGTTCGATCAACGATCCGACCTGGGTGACATGTCCTGAACCGATGAGGCGCTGCACCGCCACCGTCACCTCTGCCACCGACCGACCGGATTCAGATACGACCAGATCGAACACCATGGGGTGCCAGCCGACGAGCTCAAGCAGCCACCCGTCTCGGTTCACGTCATCCTCGCTCGCTTGCTCTGGCGATTCCAACTGCCCGCGAGCAGCCGGATTGATTGCGCCGGTCACGCTGAACTGAGCGACGAACTGCTCAAGGTTCACGACCGGCTGAGCTCCATCTGCGATGAGTCGATTGGTCCCGGTCGACGCTGGCGATCGAACCGAACCAGGAACAGCGAAGACCGCACGATCGCGGCTGAGCGCTTCGTCGACGGTGTACATCGAGCCGCCGGTCTCGCCCGACTCAACGACAACGACCGCATCGCTGAGTGCAGCAACAAGACGATTGCGTGCCGGGAATCGCCATTTCGTCGGTCGGCACTGCAGCGGCCATTCACTGACGACCGCACCCGAACTGGCTACCCGGCGTTGAAGCTCCCGATTGCCACGTGGGTAATACACATCGACCCCACTCGCCACGATTGCGAGCGCCGCTGCGGGTGACGTCGTTTGCACACCGGCATGAGCCGAAGCATCGATGCCGTGGGCTAGTCCGGAAACAACACGAACCCCGCGTGCGGCAAGTCTCGCTCCGAGCTCGTGGGCGATGTCTCGCCCATATCGAGTGCAGCTTCTGGTCCCAACAATCGCAACCGATGGCCCATTGAGTGGCGTGAGTTGCCTGGGTCCATCAGCGAACAGAATCGGCGGCGGCTCAGGGTCGCCAATCAACTGCACCGGATAATCAGCAGCGCCGTAGACGAGCAACTTCAGACCTCGTGCGACGTGAGCCTGTAAAACGTGCTGCGGTTCAACCAGCCTCGCCGAAGCGACCCACCCCCGCATCGTGGCCTCGTTCACGTCAACTCCAACGTTGCTCGATGCGATGAGTTGCTGCCACACCTCGCGAACGTTCGGCTGGCGCGAAAGAAGCTGCCACAGCCGGCGCGGCGACATTCCGGGTAGTCCAGCCAACGCGACGAGTGCAGCGA
>CALDYC010000085.1 GCA_937941245.1 uncultured Acidimicrobiales bacterium
TCAGCCTCCTGCACGCCCAGGTCGCAATCACCGACTGGAAGACCAGCTACAACCAGCGTCACCGGCACTCATCGCTCGACTACCAAACCCCCAACGAGTACGCTCACACCTGCTCAACCAACCAACGGCTCTAACCCCACGCGGCACCACTAACGGGGGCATCCCAGCCGTGGATTGACGATCGCCCACCATTCATGGCGAGCGTTATCCCAGAAGGACTTGAACCAATCACCTGGGGGAAGATCGGGGGTGACGATGAGTTTCAGTTTCTAGCGACGTCTGCAGGACTCTGGACCGCGAATCATCAAAGTTCCCCATATGCACACACGTTGTTTGGCCCGACGTGGCTAGTCGAAGATCTCGTAATCTCCCTCGCCGAACTGGTCTCATCGGAACGCGCGACCTGGGCCATCTGTGGACGATCGCCACGCATAAGAGATCAGCGAATCAACAGGGATCAGCGAATCAACAGGGATCAGCGAAACAACAGAGACCAGCGAATCAACAGGGATCAGCGAAATGACAGGGATCAGTGACGTTTGCAGCCCTAGCTGCGTCGACCGCGCAGCCGATCGAGGATCGAGAGCGGAAGCGGTTCGTCGGGTGGGTCGCCAAGCACAACCAATGAGCGCTGCATCGAACGTCGGATTGTTGCCGCCCAACGCCGCACGCCTAGGACTGCGGCTCCGAACAGAGCGGTACCGATAGCCCCAGCGCCGATCAGCGTCTGGATCACGTCTGCAATGTCCTGTGGGTTACCCAGGACGAGTGCAGCGCCAGCGACGCCAGCGGCCAGGGCAAGTCCTAATCGAGCGACAAACAGTGGAGCGTCTCCGTTGCTGTGAACAGCAACAACCGCTCGTTGATCGCTGACCTCGTGCACCCGATGCCGTAGATCGCTTCCGGCGACCTTTGCGAGCCGATCTGGCCCGGCGGCAACGGTGCTTCTGAACTTCGAGAGCATGCGTTCGTCGGTGTGCCAGGTTGCACCATCAGCGTGGCGCTGGCCAACCACCAGCCCTTCATGGCGACGAAAGTGATCTTCGGCGCGTCTGAGTGCGGTCGGTTGGTCGGCGTCGATTGTTGTTGACGCGGAGATCGGCTCAGGAAGCAGCCATAAAGCGAATCGGGACCGCTTTGGCGCAGTGGCACGTTGCTCGATCTGTTCGACCAGTGCCTGATGCAGGTGTTCTGGATCAATGCCTGCTTCGAGAGCAGCTCGATGTAGCTCGCCAGAGGTGAATTCGTCCTGTTGATCGCTCGCCAGCGATTCGATCTCGAGCGCTCGAGCGATTGCCTGATCGGCGCTGTGCTGGTCGAGTCGCCCGATTGGCGGTATCCGACGCGCTGACTCGCTGTCGGCGTTTTGGTCACCACGAGGTGCGCGTGTGCGATCCATGGGATGAAAGCTACCGATCGATCCGGGGTGGTCCGGCTCAGGAGGCGTCGGGCAACGGGGCAAACGTGATGTGGCCGCCCTCAAGTCGAACCGGAAATTGGTACGTGGTCTCTCCGTTTGTGAACCGGTCGATCACTCGCACCACGCCCGGTTCTTGCACGATGGCTTCGAATCGCCCATCGGGAGACAAGATCTCGTCGATCGGGCTGGGCCACAGGTCTGCAGTGACTAGTTTGAGTGGCTGCCAGTCTCGGCGATTCAGCCAGGTCGTTGTGCAGTTCGCGAGTGTGGCCCCGCACTCATCGACCACGACGACGTCGCTATCGAATGCGATCACCGAACCCCGAGCGACTTGGTCATACTCGTCGCCGTTCCACTCGTAGACCTGGCCGGCCTGCACGGTGAGGTCTGGTGATAGCACTTCGACCGACACGCTCGAAGGCAACAGCCGCTGTTCAGTGGGTTCTGCGGTGTCGAGGTCAATCCGGCTCCATGTTCGTTCTGTGTCCGAGAACAGCCATACGAAACCGGGGTCATCCGAAGCTCGTGCCTGGGCCGCGACCCATTCGTTAGGCACAGACGCCGGATTGGCAACATCGATCCAGCCGATGCTGCTTGATGCCCCGACGACCAACTTGTCGCCGCTGCTGAACAGTGGCGTGATGCGCGCTTCGAATACGTCGACATTCCCGGTGTCAAGGTTGATTCGCTGCAACGGATCGGCGCCACCATAAAACAGCGACAAGCCGGTGGGGTCGGTAGCAACCGGTGGCCCGGCCGGTTGCAGATCTGCAGTCACCGTGCCCGTGGCGACCGGGGTTCCAGACTGAATTGGCCCACTGGTTTCTCGCCTGGTTGTGTTGTCCGCCGATCGGGACGCAGGTGCATCGTCGGTTGCGGTGGCCTCGTCGGGCGCGGATAGCTTGTCGGTTGCGGTGGCCTCGGCGGTTGCGGTGGCCTCGGCGGGCGCGGATAGCTCGTCGGTTGCAGCCGGTGCTGTCGGTGCGGTCTCGGCCAGGTTGGTCTCGCGCTCCGAGAAGAGTTGCGAACCCAACGCAATAATCCCGAGCAAAGCAATAGCAACAGCGGCGAAAGCTGCGCGGCGATTCGGTCGGTTAGGCGGTGTGAACGAGTTAACCGGCACCGTGTCAATCGGCACGTGTTCGTCGTTCGCCGGACTCGGGTTACCCACGCAGCCAGCCTGGCAGGTGAGCGGCCACTGCGGGGCGCGCGAGCGTGGCGGGTCGCTTCGTTCGGTCGGGGGCGGGGGAGCACCCATGCCTCCGGAGCTGGTGCAGCGCATCGAGGACAATTTCGCGCACGGCCGGCCGGGCCTTGGCTACGGCATGACCGAAACCAACGCGTATGGCCCGCAGAACGCGGGAACGATGTTCGTTGCCAATCCAACATCGACCGGGCGGGCGCTTCCGATCATGGACGTGCGCGTCACCGACGATGTGGGGGTTGAGGTCCCAACTGGTGAGACCGTCGAAATTTGGTTCCGCAGCCCAACACTCATCAGCGGGTACTGGAATCGACCCGAGGCAACCGCCGAGACGATTGTGGACGGGTGGCTGAGATCCGGTGATCTCGGCCATCTCGATGCTGAAGGATTCGTGTACGTCAGCGACCGGGCCAAGGACATGGTTCTGCGAGCTGGCGAGAATGTCTATTCAAGCGAGGTCGAGGCATCGATATACGAACACCCTGCGGTCTACGAGGCAGCGGTCTATGGCGTGCCGCATACCCGGCTCGGCGAGGAGGTGGCGTGTCACATCATGGTCAAGCCGGGGCACACACTGGAACCGCGTGAGTTGCAAACGTTTCTGGCCGAACGTGTCGCGAAGTTCAAGGTGCCGACGGTGATCACCGTCGTCGACGAGTCGCTGCCACGCAATGCGTCAGGCAAGATCCTCAAGCGCTCGTTGCGAGACCAAGCGATCTTCGATCAGACGTCCTGACTAGGCGCACACGATTCCATCAGATTCACTTCAGCCCACGTGTTCAGCCGATTGGTCACCCGTACGCCATCTTCGTTGCCGCTCACGACAAATGGCGGATCGTCACCGGTCGCAAGAACGGCACCCCACACGGTTCGGTCATCGAGATAGATCCGGTAGTCAGCAATCCAGCGCGGGAAGGCGGCGGCCCCTTTGGGATCGGCCGGAGCCGAGAGCGTTTCGAGCTCGTCAATCATCGCGGTGAGTTCCGCTGTGGCCTGGTCGAGAAGCACGGCCCGCTCCTCAGGTGTTTCGACGAGCGTCGGGTTCTTCAGCTCGCTGATCCGTTGCTGATACGGCAGACAAACTGCCTCGGCGGTCTCAGCAAAGGCCGGGTCGTCAAATTCGTCGGGATGGGCGATGCTGCCGCGGTTCGCGAATACCCAGATCCAGAACACGGCAAGCCCGAGGAAGACCGAAGCTCCGACCACGCGTGGAAGCGTCCAGCGCCAACCCGGTGCAATGACATCGCCGGCTTCGTCGTGGGATTGGCCGATGTGGCCGTTGCGCTTCGCCTGCTCGGCCACCGTGTGCCCGTTCGTTGATGGGTCCATTCCTGCCAGTGTGCACCGAAATTGGTCGCACACCCATGCGCCTGGGTGCCTAGCCTTGCGGTTGTGACCACTGACCTACTTGCTGACTTCGAGGCCCGCGGCCTGATCCACGACACCACGGATCGCGATGCGTTTGCTGCTGCTCTTGCTGACGGGGTTGTTCGCGTCTATGTCGGCTTCGATCCGACGTCTGACTGTTTGCATCTTGGCAATTTCATTGGCGTGCTCGCACTGCGTCGCATGCAGCTAGCCGGTCACCAGCCGATTGCGTTGGTTGGCGGAAGCACCGGCATGGTTGGCGACCCCGGCGGCAAGTCCGAAGAGCGCAACTTGCTCGACGTCGACACATTGCGCAGCAACGTTGAGGGTATTCGTGGGGTGCTGAGCCGATTCCTCGACTTCTCGTCGAACGCTCCAAACGCGGCGATCTTGGTGAACAACTACGACTGGACCGCCGGCGTAAGCGCACTCGATTTTCTGCGTGATGTCGGCAAACATGTCACCGTCAATCAGATGATGGCCAAAGACTCGGTACGCAGCCGCATCGAAAGCGAACACGGGATCTCGTACACCGAATTCAGCTACATGCTGCTGCAAGCCTTCGACTTCTGGTGGCTGTACGAGAACATGGGGTGTATCGCTCAGATGGGCGGGAGCGACCAATGGGGAAACATGACCGCCGGAACCGACCTCATCCGTCGTCGGTCAGGTGGTTCCGCTCACGTGCTTACGTGGCCGTTGCTCACCCGTAGTGACGGCGCCAAGTTCGGCAAGACCGCTGATGGAGCGCTGTGGCTCGACGCTGATCGCACGCTCCCGTACGAGCTACACCAGTACTTTTTGCGGGTCTCCGACGACGACATCGAGCGCATGCTGTTGCAGCTCACGCTGCTGCCGGTGTCGGACGTAGCTGAGATCATCGCCGAACACCAGAAGGACCCTGCGGCTCGATATGCCCAGACCCGTCTGGCTGATCATGCCACCGAACTGATCCATGACCAAGCAGCTGTCGCCGGAGCAAAACTGGCAGCCGCGGCGCTGTTCTCAGATTCTCCATTGACTGCGGCGATGGCCGAATCGTTGCGCGGAATCGTGCCCGAGACGGCAGTCGGCGTCCAGGTCCTTTCCGAGGATCAAAATCTCGTTGGGTTGTTGGTCGAGACCGGTTTGTGTTCGTCGCGTAGCGATGCGCGCCGCAAGCTCGGCGAGAATCAGATCTCGGTGAATCGTGTCAAGACCTCCGATGAGCACCTCGATCCGGCAGCGCTCATCGACGGTCGGTTTGTGCTGCTCCAGCGCGGCAAAAAGGCTCGCCATCTTGTCGAAGTGACGTGATCAGGCTCGAGGCAAACTCGTGACCGGAGCCCAGGCGTTCGCCGACGTGGCCACGGCGATCGTCGGTTTGGGCATTGTCATCGCGACCTTGTGGTCTGCAGCCTTGACGGTGGTCGTCCCTCGCGCCGAACGCCCCCGAATCACGACGTTGCACTTTGCGGTCATCGACCGGCTGGGTCGCCGGCTGGCATCTGATCGGGTGTCGCCAGAGCGTCGAGATCGGGTCGAATCGCGCATCGGGCCGTTTGCGTTGGTCACACTGCCATTCGTTTGGGCATCGCAGGTCATCGTCGGGTTTGGTCTGGTGTTTTGGCGACCAGGTGATCGCGGCATTGTCGAGGCAATTGAGTTGAGCGGCTCATCGTTGACGACTCTTGGCATACGCACTGCCGAAGGCGGCTACCTCACCTTTGTCATTATCGAAGGGCTCATCGGGCTCGGGCTGGTGGGTTTGGTGATCAGCTACTTACCGACGATCTACGACGCATATACCGATCGCGAGATTGCGGTGGCTCGGCTGGAGGTACGCGCTGGACGGCCCGCCCATCCGGTGACCTTTCTTGAGCGAAGTCAACGCATTGGTTGGCTTGGTGAAATGGACTCGACGTGGAGCGAGTGGGAAGCCTGGTTTCTGCAGATCGAAGAGACCCACACCACCCATACATCGCTTCCGATGTTCCGCTCGGCCTATCCGGGGCGGTCGTGGTTGATTGCTGCTGGAACAGTCCTTGACGCGGCGTCGTTCATCGTGTCCACCGCTGATATCGACGCGTCGCCGAGGGCGGAACTGTGTATCAGGTCCGGCTTCACCACATTGCGGAGCCTGGCTGACACCTTTGGTGTCGAGTATCCGATTGACCCGGTTGCCGTCCAGGCTCCACGAACCATTTCAATGCGTCGTCAGACCTTTGATCTGATGTGTGACCGGCTCCAAACGGTCGGCGTTCCGATCAAGCCCGACCGCGACGCAGCTTGGGCAGATTTCGCTGGGTGGAGGGTCAACTACGAGGCGGCGCTGCTCGGGCTGATGGACAGGTTTCGGGTGTACGACGGGAATTGGTTCCGTGAACAGCAGATGCCTGCGAACCCGATCATGTGAGGGTCAGCAGGTTCCGGTGAACGCTGTCTGGCCGTCGTTCGTCGTCACCGTGAAGTCGACTGCATCGGTCTGTCCGATCGATGAGGTGGTCATCGCAAACGTGGCGGCCGGAGCGTTCCCGCCGAGGTCGGACCCGGCGACACGGAATTGCTGACCCACCATCGGGCTGCACGTGCGACCGCTGCTCGGTCCGACTGCGATCTGATAGGCGCCGGGGACGAGCGAGTCGATCGTGTACTCGAAATAGCCAGCGGTCATGAAGGGCCAGCCGTCTCCGCCAAATTGTTGCAGTGGCGGCATGAATGTGACGTCGGGGACCGCGTCTTCAACCTCGAAGGTGAATGGGTTTGCCTGCCAGTTCAGTGGTGCTGCGCCTTCGGTCTGGTCCCAGGTTCTGATGTCGAAGTACGAAGATGCCTCGAATCCGCGTGACCACCCACGAACGGTGACCGGGCCCACGACGCCGTCGCCCGTGAGTTCACGTTGGATCGGTTCGAGCAGGACTGGGTTAGCGAATCGTCCAGGTCCAACGATCGGCCCGGTGATTGTTCCAGCTGGGCTCGGTGTCTGGAACACATCGATCACAATTCGTGCCGGCTGCTCGACGAATCGAACCGCAGCTGAACCGGTCCCGAACCCGACGTGCAGGGTGCGGCCGTACTCGCGGTCGATCGCGAGAACGACATTTTGTTCGTCGGTGACGACATCGCGCCATGCCCGGGCCGGAGGAACCGAATCGAATGCCGTGGCAAAGAGATCATTGAAGACCAGCTCGACTTCATGATCGCGTCGCTCAAGCTCAACAAATGCGTCGGCGGGGAACGAGCCGAGTTGGGTACCGAATGTTTGAAATGACCATTCAGCTTTGAGGTCGATCACGACTCGGTCGCACTCTGACGACGACATGACCGTGATCTTCGAAACCGCGATTTCGCCGGTGCGGGCACGAGGCGCGTCGCGTTCTGATGGGGCGTCTTCGTGCGCATCCGAACACGGTGACGTCACGAACGCGTCGCCCTGGTTGGGTCGGTCCCCGAGATAGGCGGCGTTGACCCAGCCGAAGGTGCTGTCGACGCTGATCACCCACCATTCGCCCCCATCAGGAACGAACGTGCAGTCATTGCTATAGGCCACACCGCGTAGATCCCACGGCAATACGCCCACGACAGGGGCATCGACTCCTGGTTCTGAATGGACGACAAGGCCCCCATCGGGATCGCTTGGAAGCACGCCGACGATGTCGAAGGGTTGGTCGGTCGGCATGGTTGGACACGAAGCCTGGGTCGGATCGATCTCAGTGTCGTCGCTCGCCTGCGCGGTCGGCTCGCTGTCGGCGGTCGCGGTTGACGCCTGCGCTGTCGGATCAGGTGCGCTTTGGTCCGTCGATGCCGAAGGATCAGCCGACGCCATGGTTGTTGGCGTGGTTTCGGTCGACTCGTTCGTCCCGGCAACGGTTGTGGGCTGCGGTCCGTCGTCGCTGGTGGTCGTTGCTGTGGCCGTCGAGTCGCTGGAGCATGACACGGCGAATACGACGACTGCTACAAGCGCGAAAACGCCGTGTCGCAGGCTCCGATTGAGCGAGGAAGCAAATGTGTCCAACGGGTTGGTTCGTGGAGTGCGGCGTTGCATGCGATCTATCCTGCCCGAACCGGGCATGTGATTGCGGTAGGGGACCACCCCTTCGCATAGAAAGTTCGATGCAGAGACCGAAGCTGCAGACGGGGGAAGCTATGGCACTGGCAATAGATGCAGGCGCAACCGATCGCGAGTTATTAGAAGTCACGATTGGTCAAGCGCTCGCAGCAACGCGTGATGCGTTCGCCGACCGCGAGGCACTTGTGGTCTCTCACCAGAACATCAGACAGACGTGGGCGGAGTTTGCCACCACGGTTGACGACGTTGCGAAGGGACTGATGGCAATCGGCATCGAGCGAGGCGACCGCGTCGGCATGTGGAGCCCCAACTTCGCCGAATGGATCTACATCCAATTCGCCACCGCAAAAATCGGCGCGATCCAGGTCAATATCAACCCGGCCTACCGGACGAGCGAACTTGAGTACGCACTTACACAATCCGGCTGCCGGGTGCTTGTCACCAAAACGGAGTACCTGACATCGATGTATCGAAACATGGTCGAGTCAGTGGCAGCAAAGTGCCCCGAGCTGGAACGCACGTTGTATTTCGACACCTCAGACTGGGCCGACCTGATCGCTGCAGGATTTGATGTGAGCGATGCCGCTCTGGCCGCTCGGGCCTCGGACTTGCGTGCTACCGATCCGATCAACATTCAGTACACGTCGGGCACGACTGGCTTCCCCAAGGGGGCGACGCTGAGTCACCGCAACATATTGAACGATGCGCGGTTGGTCGCAGAGATGTGTGACTACGACGAGACAGATCGGGTCTGCATTCCGGTGCCCTTCTATCACTGTTTCGGCATGGTTATGGGCAACCTGGCATGCGCGGCAACCGGCGCAACAATGGTCATTCCAGCGCCGTCGTTCGATGCCGAAACAACAACCGCTGTGGCCGAAGCAGAGAAATGCACATCGCTTTACGGCGTCCCAACGATGTTCATTGCTCAACTGGGACTGCCAAGCTTGGACCGGCGCGATCTGAGCGCGCTTCGCACCGGAATCATGGCTGGATCGCCATGTCCGATCGAGGTTATGCGAAACGTCATCGACAAGATGAATATGGCCGAAGTCACGATTGCATACGGCATGACCGAGACGTCTCCGGTCTCAACCCAGACCCGGACGACCGATTCCGTCGAAATTCGAGTGACCACAGTCGGTCGAGCGCTTCCGCATGTTGAGGTCAAGATCGTTGACCCTGAGACTGGCGAAACAGTCGAGCGCGGCGTCGATGGCGAATATTGCACGAGAGGGTTCCATGTCATGCTTGGCTACTGGAATGACCCGGTTCGCACCGCCGAAGCCATCGACGCCGACGGTTGGATGCATAGCGGTGACCTCGCGACGATGGACGAGGCTGGCAACGTGAACATCGTTGGCAGGATCAAGGACATGATCATCCGTGGTGGCGAGAACGTGTATCCGCGTGAGATCGAGGAATTTCTCTACGCCCATCCGGCGATCGCAGATGCGCAGGTGATTGGGGTACCCGATCCGAAATACGGCGAGGAAATCGCGGTGTGGGTACAACTCGCGGCAGGAGCATCGCTGACCGAAGACGAACTCAAGGCATATTGCGATGGCCAGATCGCACACTTCAAGATTCCACGCTATGTCATGTTCGTGACTGAGTTCCCGATGACGGTCACGGGCAAAGTCCGCAAAATTGAGATGCGCGACAAATCCATCGCCGAACTGGGTTTACACGACGCGGCCGCGACACAAACGGCCTAGATGGCCACAACACAAACGGCCTACACGACAGTCAGCTACCGATTGCGGCGACGTTTCCAGTCATTCGCTCTCCGGCGTATGCACCGCCGGCGCCCAGAGCAGCAGCGACCGCTCCAGCTATGAGAACCCCGTTGCCGCTGTATCCGACGTAACGGAACGGAACAAATATCGCCACCACGGTGATCAATAACATGGTCGCCGCTCCAGCGACAGCAGGTTCGGCGATCCGCCGACCCGGTGAGATCAGACCGATAACAAAGCCGCCGAGCGCGAAACCAATGAGATTGATTAGTCCCTGCACCAAGAAACTGGTGCTGATAGAAGCCACCCGTGCGAGCAGCCATTCACCAATTAGCCCGCCGATGACTACTTCGGCGGCGATGAATGCTGCCATCGACACGCCGACCCACGGCCACGAGAATGGACGGGCTGCGCGTGTCGCCCTGCTCATTGGATTCGACCTACCACCTCCACCACGGTACGGGGGAGCGGTAACGGTTGGGCGAACATTGCTGATCGACACACGGTGCATGGTGTGCAACCTGAACGCAGCGACTACTCTACGAAGTGCACAGACAGAGAAGTAGGTCGTGAGAACGATCCACCCCGTCGCCGGTTCAGGCGCACCAGGTACCACGTGCAGCGATGCCAGCTTCGGCTGGTGTGTCTTCGTGGTAGCGGTGTGAATGGCCCGGACCGGCTGTCAGCATCCCTATCCATCGCACAGGAGAGTCATCGCGTACGTGAGTGATCCGCAATAACTGCCCCATCTTCTTCCGAACCACGCATCAATGAGCGCATTCGAGCTCGAGAGGTCCGACTTGTCGGCGCCGACGGTGAACAGGTCGGAATCGTTCCGCTTCCACAGGCCCTAGCCCGCGCCCAGCAGGCTGGTCTTGACCTCGTTGAGGTTGCTGACAAAGCATCCCCGCCGGTGTGCAAGATCATGGACCACGGCAAAGCGGTGTATGAGGCAAAGCAACGAGACAAGGCATCTCGTAAAAAGTCGACGACCGTGCAGGTCAAGGAAATGAAGTACCGCCCCAAAATCGGGCGCGGCGACTTCGACACCAAAACCCGCAAGGTCAAACAGTTTCTCGGTGAAGGCAACCGGGTCAAGATCACGATCATGTTCAGGGGCCGCGAAATGCAGCATCCGGAACTCGGTCGAAAGATCCTTGATCAAGTGGCCGAATCTGCAGACGACATTTCAAAGGTCGAGGTCTATCCGAAACTCGACGGCCGCAACATGATCATGGTCCTCGTGCCCGATCGCGAAAAGCAGGCCGCCGCAGCAAAGGTTGCTGATGAATCCTCTACGCCAGTAGCAACGGAGCCAGTAGCAACGGAGCCAGTAGCAACGATCAATGAAACCGTCGAAGCAGAAGTCGCTGCCGAGACCTGACAACGCCTTGTGAGCGCCTCGGGGATTGCCCCGAGGTTGCCCACACGCGACATCCACATTCCTGAAACCCCCCGAATGACAGATTGGCTCCGGCCAATCGAGGTAGTGACATGCCAAAGATGAAGACCCACAAGGGCGCCAAGAAGCGATTCAAGGTGAGCAGCAGCGGCAAGGTGAAGCGCCGCCAAGCAAACAAGAGCCACATCCTTGAGAAGAAGGCTCCCAAGCGCAAGCGACAGCTCCGCGCACCTGCGGAGGTCGCCAAGGCCGATACGCCCAACATCAAGCGTCTACTCGGCAAGCGCTGAGCGCTCGCTGATCTTCCGACACGTCACGCACGATTCAAGAACTGAGGAACTGACATGGCACGAGTAAAGAGAGCCGTACACGCCCGCAAGAACCGCAAGAAGGTTCTGGCAAAGGCGAGCGGTTACTACGGCAACAAAAGCCGTTCGTTCAAGGCCGCCAACGAGCAGGTCATGCACAGTGGCAATTACGCCTACCGTGACCGCAAGGCACGCAAGGGCGAGTTTCGCCGTTTGTGGATTCAACGCATCAACGCTGCCTGCCGCCAGAACGGCACCACCTACAGTCGCTTCATCGCGGGCCTCAAGGCCGCCGAGATCGAAGTCGACCGCAAGGTGCTTGCCGACATGGCCGTTGTCGACCCGGGTGCGTTTGCTGCCCTCGTCGAGGTCGCAAACAAAGCTGGTGCCGACGCAGCAGCTTCTGCTGACGCCTGATCTGCTTGTAGAAAGACGGCTGAAATCGTGATCGTCAGCGGTCCGATATCGCCGAAAAACGCCGAGATCGCTCGGCTTCGAGAACTGGCGCGCCAACGGCGGGCACGTTCCGAAGCCGGGCGTTTTCTCGTTGAAGGAACCAAGCTCACAATCGAAGCATTGCGCTCGGAGTTGGCGGTGTGCGATGTCTGGGTCGATGCGGACCATGACCTCGACCCGATATTGCAGCAGTGTCTCGACGATGCAGCCCTGCACCCGCGGCTGGTCGGCCGTGGAGGCGTTGCCCGGTTCGCGTCGACAACCTCACCGCAGCCGGTGGTAGCCGAGGTTGAGGTCCCCACACCCGATACCACGATCCTCAATGGCGCAACGGCAGTGCTGGTGGCAGCCGATGTGAACGACCCGGGTAATCTCGGCACCCTCATGCGTTCGGCCCTTGCAGCGGGTTTTGACGCGATTGTGGCGCTGGGCGATACCACCGATCCGTTTAGTCCCAAGTCGGTGCGGGCTGCTGCCGGAGCAACGTTCCGGCTGCCGGTGATTGTTGAACGGTCAGCTGCTGACGGGTTTGATTTGCTCACATCCGCTGGCCTTCGTGTTATCGGAACTCGAATGACCAATGCCACCGATTGTGACCAGGCAGATCTTCTATCGCGAGTTGCTTTGGTTGTCGGAAACGAAGCTCACGGTCTCGCCGTTGCGTTCGGTGATCGGGTTGATGACTGGGTGCGCATACCAATGGCTGGTGATGTCGAATCGCTCAACGTGGCCATGGCAGCAACGGTCTTGACCTACGAGGTTGCGCGGCAGCGTCGAAACTCTGCCTGATACGACCGGCGGCGTGAGAGACTTCGGCATGGGAAACGTGCACGAATCGATCACTCCAGAGCTTGCCGAGTTCGCGACATCACAACCCGTTTTCTTCGTAGCGACGGCTCCGACTCATGAGGGCCATGTCAACGTTTCGCCCAAGGGACTTGAGCCAGTTGTTGTGCTCGGGCCCCACGAGGTCGCCTACATTGACCGGACCGGAAGCGGCGTTGAGACCATTGCGCATCTTCGCGATAACGGTCGCATCACTTTGATGTTCTGTGCATTTGAGGGCAAACCAAACATCGTCAGGTTTGCAGGAATCGGCGAGGCGATCCGACCCGATGACGAGAGGTTCGCGGAGCTACTCGCTCGCTTTCCCGACACTCCTGCGGTGCGATCGATCATTCGGGTTGACGTCGACCGCGTGTCGGACTCATGTGGTTATGGCGTCCCGCTGATGGAGCTCAAGGGTGATCGTCGCGCTCTCGACGGCTGGGCAGCCAACAAGTCCGAAGCCGACATTATCGAATATCACGAGACCAGAAATGCGACGTCGATCGATGGGCTACGGGGCATCTAGCCACGTTCTGGCCAGGTGCGACGCTGACCGGTAAACCATGGTCGCTCACCGCAACCACGGTCGGTCATGGCGGCTGCGGCGACCCCAGTCACTTTCCAGCGGTCAACGTGAGCAGCAGCCGTTCGGGCCATGTCGACGATCGCAAGATCAACCAGTTGAAAGTTGAGCGATATCAGCCTCGACCATGCTCGCGATAATGGCTCGAAGAGATCTGGTCGGCTTCCACTGCAGCGACTGGTTTGCATGATCCGGGTCGCCGATCAAAGCCGGCGCATCGTTCGTGCGGCCGGGTGTTGCTGAGGTGGTGACATGGTTGCGCCAGTCGAGCCCGACGTGGCTAAAGGCCATCTCACACAAATCGGCGACGCTGTGGCTGATCCCTGTCGCAATCACGTAGTCATCCGGTTTGTCTTTGGCCACCATCAGTCGCATCGCTCGGGTGTAGTCCGGCGCCCACCCCCAGTCACGCTTGGCGCTGAGGTCGAGTAGTTCGAGTGTGTCTCGATGTCCGAGCGAGATCGCTGCAGCGGCTGCAGTGATGGTGCGAGTGACGAACTGGGCCGGGCGCCTTTCGCTCTCGTGATTGAACAGAATCGCATTCGATACGTGCATTCCGTGGGCATCGCGGTAATGCGTCGCCATTGCGTGTGCGAATGCCTTTGCCATCCCGTAGGGAGATTGCGGGGCGATCGCAGTGCTCTCGTTACACCGGACATCAGCCGGCGGGTTGAAGATGTGGCATGACGACGCAAAGCAGATTCGGGCCGTGGGGGCGAAACGCCGCGCGGCGTCGAAGATCCGCACCGGTCCCAGGGCATTGGCGTCAGACGTCGAGAGAATGTTGTCGAAACTCTCGGCCACTGACGATTGGGCCGCCAGGTGGTAGATCTCCTGTGGTCGGGTCTCGGCAACCAACTGGTCGATGGTTTCCGCATCGGCCAAATCCATCTCAACAATGCGTAGATGCGACGAAGCCAACCGGTCGCTCTGGCCGCTGCTTGATGGTGTAGGTGGGGTACGGGCTGCCGGGCGAGTCGTACCAACGACGGCGTATCCATCGGCGATCAGCTGTTCGGCCAGAAACGATCCGTCCTGTCCGGTTACGCCGGTAACGAGAGCGGTAGGCGTCGTTGGAGATTGCACGGATTTAGCTCGACGGCGCTTCGAATACGACGCGGTGCATGGTCGGCCAGTCCTTGCCGGTCAACAGGAACGTTTCGGTCTGCGCATCGTAGGCAATGCCGTTCAGCACACTGCTGGTCGCTGGGCGTGGAGCCCCGAGCGCCGTCGCGTCGATCGCTCGGTTGACGATCCCGGTATCGGGGTCGATCCGCACGATGAGGTTTGTGGTGAAGATGTTTGCCCAGACCTGCCCATCGACGCATTCGAGTTCGTTGATTCGAGTCAGCGATTCGCCCTCAAGAGTTACCGTTACCCGACCGACTTCTTCGAACGTCAGCGGATCTCGAAAAAAGAGCTGATCGGAACCGTCGGTCATGACGAGGCGGTCGCCATCAAGGCAGAGCCCCCAGCCTTCGCCGGTGTATGACTCTTCTTTGATGAGCGTGAGCGTGTCAGCATCCCAGTAGTACGCGATTCCAGCCAGATAGGTGAGCTGAACGAACATGTCATCTACTCGGGTCAGGCCCTCACCCCACAATGCTTGGTTGGGGATATCGACTTGTTCGATGATGTCACCGGTTTCGATATCTACACGCCTGACGGTGGACTCGTTGGGCTGACCGGTGCTTTCGACCAGCACACCCTCGTCGACGAATAGCCCCTGCGTATAGGCCTGATCGTCGTGGGGGTAAACCGCGAGTTCTCGTATGACGAGGATCTCAGGGCGGATCACTGCGTTCGTATCGGATCCGGCTGTATCCGAGGACGAGGCATCTTGGGGTGTTGATTCGGTAGGAGGCGAAGGCTCGGCTTCTGTCGCCACCGAAGATTCAGGTTCGGTGACCTCCAACGGTTGTGACAACGATGCGTCGGTCGAAGGGGGGAGCGGGGTCGGATCCGGCTGCTCGAGCACGATCTCGCTCGTCAGCTCAGGACGCTCACCGGCACACGAAGTTCCGGCCAGCAACGCAAGTGAGCACAAGACGGTCAGAACCGGGCGTACATGGTGGCGCATCGTCACCATGCAAGTGTGGTTCGCTCCTGGCTGAAACCCTCAGTAACACGCGGGACTGATGCGAGCGCCCCGACTGTCGCGTGAAGTGGGCCGTCTGGCCCAAGACGTTCGGATGGGTGCCATTTGCGTCAATCCGGGCAGGAAAGCGCATGTGTGCCCGATGTAGGCCGAAGGGTCATGTGTAGATCCCCTTCCCCACGGACTCGGTCATGACTAAATCATTCGCAATGTTCACCGCCGCACTAAGTGTGGCTCTGCTCCTCGCCCTCGGCGTGGTGCCTCGTCTAGCCAACGCTTCAGGCGCGATGGACTACACGCTTCAGGCAACGAGTTCGGACGGTCTTTCGACCAACGCCATCGAACTCTCGGCCTCGACATTCAATGACACGACCAACACCCTGTATCTGCTGGACAACACCGGATCTCGGGTCATCTATGAGTTCCCGGTCGACGCCAATGGGGCTGCCCATGCCCTTCCGACTCGGTCAATCACGATCTCGAGCATCGGCACCGACCTCGAGGGTCTGGCCTGGCTTGGAGGAAGCACCTACGCGGTGATCGACGAAGACAACGGCGTGATCTCGGTCTTCGACATTCCTGCCGGTTCGAGCGACATAACGCTCACGAGCGCGAACGTCACGCATACGGTGTCGACCTTCATCGCCGAGAACAGTGGTCGAGGTGCCGAGGGACTGGCGTTTGATCTCACAACGGCAGCGAACGCATCGGGCGTGTTCTACGTAGTTGATGAAGGGCCGACCGAACTGCACCGCTTTGCATGGGATGGAACCAACACCGGAGTCGTCACCATCCCTGGGATGAGTGACCTGAGTGGTGTGTACGCCGCTGCGGACGGGTCCTTCTTTATCGCAAGTCACGAATCTCAGAACATCACCCGATTCACGGTTGACGCTGGGTGGACCACCGCTTCGCCGACCGGGGTTCTTAGCTTGGCGGGAGCATCGCTTGCCCAAACCGAGGGCGTCACGTTGAATGCGTCGCTCAGCTCCCTGTACGCGGTGAGCGAGACCGAATCGTTTGCAGGCAATGCGTACGCGCAATTCAGCGCAGCTCCAGAGCCAACGCCTACTGCTGAGCCGACGCCTACTGCTGAGCCGACGCCTACTGCTGAGCCGACGCCTACTGCTGAGCCGACGC
>CALDYC010000086.1 GCA_937941245.1 uncultured Acidimicrobiales bacterium
CGGTGGCGACACGAACACCGGCGACCGATACCTCTGGGCCCAATCAGACCTCGAAACCATCCGCCTCGCCGCCAAAGCAACCATCGACCACGTCGAATGGACACTCGACAACGACAACACCCTCACCTGCCAACCCAACGACATGCGCCCCTACACCACCGGCACCAACCCCACCACCAACATCCCCAAATGCAGCCACACATTCGAACAAACCAACACATTCGAACTCACCGCCACCATCACCTACCGCATCGAACAACACATCTCCATCCGACCATCACGACTCACCCCATACCCACCCGCCAACTGGCAACCCCACCCCACCCAACCCGAAATCGCCATCACCACAACAGCCGGCACCATCACCATCGGCGAACTCCACTCACTCAACACCCTCACCACCAACAACTAACCCCAACCACCCACCCCCCAAGACCGAAACCCAAACAAACCCGAACATATGTTCGCTTTTGTTTCGAGGATCTGTTAGACTGAAACTGTCGTATTGGAGCTTCCCGTTTCATTCTTCAGGCGTTGACCATGGCGGTTTCAGCCACACATCTCGACCAAGCGCTCGTAGCGTTCCGAGCTGCTCTCGTTGATCCCGCCTTGATTGCTGGCGACGTTGAATCAGCCGAACATGCGGCAGCGTTGTTGTCTCAAGCTGAGCGACTGTCTCGCCTGGCAGCGGTATACGCGGTTGATGTCGTCGACGCTGTGCATAGGTCGGGCCGCTATGTCGACCATGGCCATATGTCGGCAGCAAAGATGTCCGCACACACGTCGAAATGCTCGACGGCAACAACGGCACGCAGCGACAAGATCCGGCGCATGCTGGCGCGCTGCGACACGCTGGATTGGGTGTGGCGAGGCGGCGGCATGTCCGTCGATCAGGCTGCCGTATTGGGGCGAGCTTTCGCGAACCCAAGAGTTCGTGACGGGTTCATTGCCGAACAAGACCGATTCGCTGCATGGCTCGCCAAGCCCTATCGGGTTCTGGAACGAAAGGTCGCCGACTGGGTCCGCCTCAACGACTTCGATGGTCCCGAACCGCGACCCGAACCTGCTCACATCAACCGAGACGTCACCCTCATCCAAGACCACTTTTCGCAGCAGTGGACACTGCGCGGGACCTTTGGGTCACTGCAAGGAGCAAAGCTGCGCCGCATTCTCGATGCCTACACCGACGCTGAGCGCCTCACCGATTGGGACAATGCTCGCGAGGTTCATGGGGCCACGACGTGCCGCGACGACCTCGCTCGAGCAGCCAGCCAACATCGCGCTGACGCTCTAGAGCAGATCTTCGCCGACGCCTTACACAACACGAACCGTTCAGCCGCTATTGACACCGTGCACAACATCGTTTGGTCCGAACAAACCCATTCCGAAATGTTGCGTCGATTCGCCGGCGCCAAACCCACACCTGTCGACGTTGACGACCACGGCTGCCACAGCCTCGCTGGCGACACCCTCAACACCGCCACCGGCTTCGCCGACTTCCTGATATCGAAGTGGCGCCGCGTTGTTCAAAACGCTGCGGGTGTCACCATCGACATATCAAAAACTCAAAGGTTCTTTACCGGACTCGCTCGCCTTGGAGTACAGCTCTCCTTCGACTCCTGCTACTGGCCCTGCGACATCCCCGTCACGAAGTGTCAGATCGACCATCTAAAACCCGCAACCCGCGGCGGGCCAACCACACAATCAAACGGTGCACCCGCATGCCAACACCACAACCGCCTCAAAGAACGCGGCTATACCGTCGCCCGCCAACTCGACGGCACCATCAAAATCACCACGCCTTCCGGCACGATCATTCCCACCTAGCCGTCACGTCTGCGATCGCGGAATCGACCTGCGGGACAGCTAAGCCATCAGACAAACGCATTCGCAAACAAATCAAGCGTTGCAGTCCAGCTTGATTCGGCTGCCGTCTCATCGTAGGTCGGGTACCCCGGCCAGCTAAACCCATGGTCGGCATCCGCAAAGGTGCGAACCTCGACGTGATCAAGGCCCACGACTGCGTCAAGGAAGCGCTGGTGCATGGCAATGGATTGAACCTGATCTGCCTCACCAATCCCGAGATACAGAGGTTGAGTCAGCTCCCCCGCAGTCAGGTGCGGCGAGTCGGGTTCATCGTCGGCAAGAAAGCTCGGATGCCATCCGGCCCCAGCAACCACTCGCGACGGTTCACGCTCCATGGCTCGCACGACCGCTCGGGCACCCAGGCAAAAGCCGATCGTGGCGTAGGGCGTATCGTCAGCCACCCCGGCGCCAGCAAGCGCACAGGCTCCATCATGCTGGATCTGGTCGTCGGTCATCGACTGAATCCACCGACGGATCGTTGGTCGGGCATCGGGATTGTGTACGGCATCGGCTGGTTCGAAGTACAACAGCCGTCCGTGTCGGTGGTGCAGGTCAGGAGCGACGACGATGTAGCCGGTCTCAGCCATCCGAGCCATGAATGCACGCGTAGCTGGACGCAGCCCGGGGGCATCGATGAAATAGAGCACCACCGGATAGTCAGCGGTGTCGTCGGGTCGAGCCACCACAACAGCCATCTCGCCGTCATCGGTCGTGACATCGATCGTTGTTTCACGCACAGTCATAAAGGTGACGCTAGCCGGGGCCGACCCATCGGTCTGATTGACTGAGGACAATGCGCGCTGAACTTGTCCCGACGACTGCACTCGCGGGCGCGTTGCAGCTCGGCGACCATGCGTTGGTCTCACTCGTCGGTGGCGGCGGAAAGACCACGGCACTGTTTGCTCTCGGTCAGCAGGTCCGTGGAACGACGATCATGACCACCACAACCAAGATGGGAAGCTCGCGTACCGACGACCATCACCTCGCGATCGGACCCAACGACGACGAACTGACGAAATCGCTTGCACAACACCAACGCCTGTTGGTCTGGAGTGAAGTCGACGGGCCCCGAGCGCTTGGCGTTGATGCAGCTTCGTGCGACAGGTGGTTCGACCTTGCGGACCATGTCATCGTCGAGGCAGACGGGTCGCGACGTCGCCCGTTCAAAGCACCGGCCGATCACGAGCCGGTGATACCGACCCGAACCACCGTGCTAGTCGCATGTATTGGAGCTGCAGCACTCGGTGAGGTCATCGCCGAACATTGTCATCGGCCCGAACTGGTGGCAGCGGTTGCCGGGTGCTCGCCTACTGATCGACTTACTCCGGAACGGGCAGCCGCAGTGCTGATGAGCAGCGACGGGTCACGTCGTCACGAACCAGCGGCAGCCCGATTCGTCATAGCCATCAGCCGGGTTCGTCACGAGCACCGAAACCTCGTTGATGCCCTTGTTGATCAGCTCGACTCCGACGCACACGTCGTGTGCGTTTCCGATGACACCGACCTCACTCATCGAACGTGAACACCTGAATCTCACGAAGCTGATCGACAAGCGAATCGACCGCCTGGTCGAATAGCAGCGCTCCGTATTCAGCAGTCGCCCCAGTCGGGTCGCCGATGTGACCGCTGGTTCCAAAGTCATTCGACAACCACCCAAACGACACGCTTCCACCGAACCTCACATGGGTGTTGTCAGCGAGGTGCTCAGGCACGTTACGCACGGCCGAAGCCATGTCGACCAACTCAGGACGCAGGTGCAACATGAGAGACGTTTCATCGTGCCCACCGTGGATTCCCATTCCAAGCTCATGGGTGGCGGCGCCGGTCAGGTCGCCTACAGCTCCCGATGCGAACGCGGGTGGCGAAAACGGGTGCACGACAAACGTCATGAGCCCGTGCGCGAGTCGAAGCTCCCGACACGCAGTAGCAAGCATGGTGGTATTGCCTCCGTGCGCATTGAGAAACACCAGGCGGCTGGCACCCGCTTTGGCCACGCAACGGCCGATGTCATCGAGCACGCGATGCATGGTCTCATTCGATAGCCACATCGTTCCGGCTGACCATGCGTGTTCGTTCGACTTCGAAATCGGCAAGGTCGGCAACACCCATACGCCCTCGCCCAATCGATGAACGACCGCTCGAGCGACCGAATCCGCGATGACATGATCCACTGAAAGTGGCAAGTGGGGTCCGTGTTGTTCGACAGCACCAATCGGCAACAGCACGGTTGCGTCGAGTAACGCTGCACCCGCCTCCGGTCCCGACAAGTCCTCGAGGAAGCCACCCATGGTTCGAACTGTACCGGCCCGCTGGGAAGCGGCCGGGAGCGCAACTATCGTCTGCTTCGATGTCCTTAGCGCAACCCGCAAACTTTCAGTACGACGACGAAACCAGGCTCACCGAGACTGGCGACAGCACGTGGTCGACAGTTCTCGATCCGGCGTGGAACATCGGCGAGAATCTGAACGGGGGATACCTCATGGCCCCGTTGGTGCGTGCCATGGCGTCAGTATCAGGCCATCCCCATCCGCTGTCGGTGACAACTCACTTCCTGCGACCCGGTCGTGGCGGGAGCGCATCGGTCGAGGTCGAACCTGTTCGCAGCGGCCGCACAATCGGCACCGTTCGGGGCCGCCTCTCGCAAGCGGGCAAAACCAAGATCGAGTCAATCGCAGCCTTCACCACACTCGACGGCACGACACTCGACGACCCCGCTGGGAACGCGTTCGAGCTGAACGTTGAGCCGATCGACATGCCAGCCCCTGACAAATGCATCGATCGCACTGCGCTTGAGAACAGCGACAGCCCGCCGATCATGCAGCGCGTCGACATCCGCGTACACCCCGATCATGTGGAAGCAGGCCAAAGCGACACCGCTGAGGTTGCGGGGTGGATTCGATTCAGCGATGGACGTCCGGTTGATCCATTCGCGCTCACACTGTTCGCCGACGCATTCCCGCCACCGCTATTCGCCATGCTCGGTTACATCGGCTGGATCCCGACGATCGAACTGACGGTGCACGTGCGACGAGTCCCCCAGGATGGATGGATTCTCGGGCACTTCCACACCAGCGAAGCGGCTGGCAATCGCATGATCGAGGACGGAACACTGTGGGATGAAAGCGGACGCGTCGTCGCTCAATCCCGCCAGGTCGGCCTGCTCCTGCAGGGTTAAACGACGTCCCCAAACGTTTCACGCACACCGACATCGCTCGACCCGTGCATCGGTCCGCTATAGGGTTTGGTCATGGCCATTGATCCCGCACACGCAGCGTCCACCTCGTTCAGCATCGCCAAGCTCGATGTCGACACATTCGAACGGGTCGAAGCTGACACGTCACTCACTACCGAGGCTGGCGCCGTCGTCGGCTTCGTTGCCCTGGTTGGTTCACTCGGCGCGCTGTTCAACGGCTTCGTCTGGTTGTTCATCGCCAGCATCGCGATCACCATCATCGGCTGGTTGATCTGGGCTTGGCTGTCGGCCTTCATTGCAGAAAAGCTCTTCGATGTGCAGACGACCGATATGGGCGAGATGCAGCGCGCGACCGGGTACGCCTACGCACCACAGCTGCTCGGCATCGTGCCGTTCCTCGGCTTCATCGGCATGATCTGGTCGCTCGTCGCCGTGATTATCGGCATGCGCCAAGCGGCCGAGATGACGACCGTTCAGGCAATCATGACTGCACTCATCGGCTTCCTACCGGCAATCATCGCCATGGGAATCGTCACCGCAATTCTGACCTGACCTGACCTACGCTGAGCTGCTAGCCCGGGCTGGTCACGCCCGCGCAGATCACACCAGCGTGTCCATCAGTCGGTCGGAACAATCCGCACCGTTCGCTGTGGGAACGGAATCTCGATACCGGCATCGTCGAATGCTTCTTTCACCCGGAGCCTGAGCTCGCGCTCAACGCGCCACTGGGCCGAAGGATCGGTCTTCACGACCAGCCGAAGCACGACTGCGCTGTCATCAAGTCGTTGCACACCGAGCACCACTGGATCCTCGATGATGTCCCCGGTCGCGCCCTTGCCCGGCTCGTTCGCGTCATGCGTCTCGGTCCACAGCCCATCGGCGACATCATTCATGAGCGCAATGGCTGCGCGCAGGTCAGTGTCATAGCTGACGCCGATGTCGACGACCGCGTTCGACCAGAGCTGCGAATGATTGCCGACCTTGCGGATCGCACCGTTCGGGACATGCCATACGGTTCCCGATATGTCACGAAGCTTGGTGGTTCGCAGCGAAATGCTCTCAACCTCGCCGGTGACTCCCTCGATCTCGATCACGTCACCAATGCCGTATTGGTCTTCGATCAACATGAACATGCCTGACAAGAAATCGCTGACGACCGACTGAGCGCCAAAGCCAATGGCAATGCCCACAATCCCCGCACCTGCGATCAGCGGAGCGAGGTTGATATCGAACTCGCCAAGGATGAGCAGCGTCGCCAAGCTCATCACTACGACTGACACGACGCTCTTGAGCACCGACTCGATGGCTTCGGCTCGGGCTGGAGCACGAGCAGCCTCGGCACGATCGATAGTGGGAGCTCCGGGTCCGGCGGCCCGCAAGGCTCGCAGGCGAGGATGCGACGGCGTCGAACGGATCCCATCGCTCAACAGCGAAATGGTGCGGCGGGCAATCCGATTCAGGGTCCATGCCACCGCAGCGATCACAATCACCCGAACTGGACGATCGATGAACCACTCGGACATCCCTGCGACGGTTTCGTTGCCGGTCCATTCGTGGACCTTCAGGCACACCCGACTGGGATCATCAATGCCACACGCCTGATCAACGTCGCTGAACTGCACCGTGACGGCTTTCATGATCCCCTACCGTATGAGCATGATCTCAACCCCCACTCCCCGTCCGGGTATCGCACGACTCGCTTCGCTTCGGACCGCTGCCCTACTTGCTGGGTTACTTTTGATCGCCAGCGCATGCGGAAGCAGCGCTACCAGCTCGACAGACGTCGATGCAAGCGCGGATCAGACCGAGGACCAAGCGGCTAGCAATCAGGCTGACAACACCAATCCAGCCGACGGCGAAGCTTCGAACGAACAAGATTCTGACGACAGCTCACAAGATGACGACAGCAACAGCAATAGCAATAGCAACAGCAGCGCAAACAGCGGAAGCGGCGACGACGGTGACCAGGCCCCCGGCGATGCCATGAGTGAACTGCTTGGTATTCCGTTCGGCGACGACGACGCGATGGAGGCGTACTTCTCCGACATACAGCGCCAAGCCGAAGAAGAAACTGCTCGGTGTATGGCCGCTCAGGGCTTCGAGTACACCCCCGTCAATCTTGATGTGTTCGGTAGTTTCAATAGCGACATCGATGCCGAGAGCCGCGAATATGCCGAGACCTACGGATTCGGGATTACCACCAATGAGTTCGAGGATTTGGCGAGCATGTTTGAAGACTTTTCCGACCCAAACGACGAATACCGCGCCTCGCTGAGTCCAGGCGAGAGCGACGCGTATGAAATTGCACTGTCTGGGTTCACCGATGAGGAGATGGCTGCCCGTTTCCAAGATGCCTCCGGTGAAGATTTCGATTTCACACCGCAAGGTTGCCAGGGCGAAGCCTTCGCATCGTCGTTCAAGGTGTTCGAGGTCTTCACAGAATTCGGCTCCGAGTTCGAAGAACTTGACCAGCGCATCGAAGCCGACCCACGCCTGGTTGCAGCCAGAGCCGGCTGGACCGGATGTATGGCCGATGGCGGCTTCCGTTTCGAAAATGAGGACGATGCACGAGCCTCGATCCAAGATCGCTATCGAGCCATTACCTCTGCCCCCGGCGCCATTGCTGACGGCGACGACTTGTCGGGCGTTGGATCGGTCGAAATCGGTGGCTCGGACGACAATGTGACTCTGTTCCAGAGTCCTGAGTTGACGACGCAGGCTCAGGCCGAGGTCGATGACCTAGCGGTCGAAGAGATCGCTCTCGCTACCGCATCCTGGGATTGCTTGATTGAGGCACGTGAGGTCGAGCGCACGGTCACCATCGAAGCCGAAGAACAGTTCCTCGCAGACAACGGTGCGGCAATTAGTGCCCTGCTCGACGAGGGCTAATCTCGACCCGGCCGGTCTCCATCTCGTCTATCGACCAGACACTGACGGGCCCAACGGGTCGACTTCGAACATTGGAATCTGATCGAAGAACGCCCGCTCGACGATGTCGAGAGATTGCGGTCGATCGAAGTAGTAACCCTGGAACGTGTTCACCCCAATTGCCCGCATGGCTTCGAGCTCATCAAATGTTTCAATACCTTCCGCAATCACCCCAATGCCCGAAGCTCTCGCAAACTGCACGACGCCTCGGACCACATCCCCAAGCGGCCCAGTCACCGACTTGTTCAGCGACCGGTCGAACTTGAGATGGGTAATCGGCAACTGATTGAGGCGTTCGATACTTGAGTACCCCGACCCGAAGTCGTCGATCGCTAGCTTGAGCCCGATTTCTTCGAGCTCACGTGCCGTCGCCTCCCAGGAAAGGACGGCGCTCAGGCTCTCATTTTCGGTGATCTCAATCATGAGCCGTGAGCTGTCGACCCGATGTTTGTCGAGCAGATCCTTCACCCGATCGACGAGTCCTGGCGTTGCCAGGTGCGAAGCAGTGATATTCACCGCTACAAACGGGGCGACTGGTCGATTGTTGAATCGGGCCGCGAAGATGACCGCGTTCTCCAACATCACGTCGTTCAGCACCGGCATGAGGCCGTTCTCGGCGAGCAGCGGAAGAAAGGCTGCTGGCATCATCTGTGAACCGTCGGGGCGCTTCCATCGGGCGAGCATTTCGCAGCCAATCGCACCATCGATGTCCGAGACGAAGAGCTGCGCTACCGGCTCAACAGCGTGGGCCACCATGCTCTCGTTCGCCGAGGCACCGACCTCGACCGTTCGCTCAAAGCGTTCTGCGAGCTCGCCACCGAAATACTGCAGCCCAACCTCTTCACGCTTGGCAGCACGAAGGGCATAGCCAACCTCGGTCAGAAGACGGTCAAGTGATTTCGATCCTGAGCTATGAGCGAAGCCGACACTGAAGGTGAAGTCGAGCTCCTGGACTGAGCCGTGCCGAAAGACTTGACAGTTCATCGTGTTCTGCAGCGTCTCAGGAATCTGTTGGTGGCCCGCCGTGATCGCAACAAACTCGTCACCGCCGTGACGACCAAGTTCCCACCCGTCAGGAAGCCGATCGCGAAGCTCCAGAGCTGCGCGACGCAACACCTCGTCACCAACCACATATCCCCAGGTGTCATTCACCCGCTTGAAACTGTTCACATCGAACATCGCCACCGTGCACGGTCCGTCGACATAGCGAGTCCAGATCCCAGCAAAGCCACGACGATCGAGCAGCCCGGTCATCTCATCATGTTCTGCATGAAACTGGGCGCGTTCGCCTTCGACCTGAGCTATGGCGTAGAGGTCCTCAAGTTCTTGCTTCACCATTCGCATGCCATTTGCGTTGACAAGTGTGAACACCAGAATGAACATGAACATCGCCGCAGGCACGAACGGCACAAAGAAGAATCCAGTGATCCCCGCACACGTTGCCCCAACCGCCGAGGCCAACAACCAATCCTGAAGGTCCGACGCTGGCGCGGAGCCGATTTCAAAGGCGACGTGCACGACCGAGATCGTGATCGCCACCATTGCGGACGCCTGTTCGCCCTCGAACCACACCGTCGACAGCGGAAGCGCACCAAATGCCAGTCCGGTGTAGGCGGACCACACTCGTTCGAGTAGCTGATTGGGCCGCGGGAAGACAAACACAATCGCCGCAATCATGCCCATTCCATAGGCACTGACCCATCCGAATACGAACCATCGAGGCGCCCACGTCTGCAGCACGAACGGAACGCCGACGAGCGCCGGGATGACGCTGGCGATGGCGCGAACCACGCGCATGCGCACGCCGATCAGTCCAACACTCATCTCTTTCATGTCGGCAGATCTACTCGCGAGTTGAGGGGTTCCACCACGTGCATGACAACATGGTGCTGTTAACCGAAGTTCGGGGGTCGCTTGTCGCGCAACGCTGCGACGCCTTCGGCGGCGTCAGGGCCCATGAATCCGAGCATCTCGAACCCGAGGCTGGCGTCGAAGATTGGGCCGGCCTGTTCCATCCACAGGTTCAACGAACGCTTCGTCAGTCTGATCGCGCTCTGTGATCCAGTGGCGAGCATGTTTGCGACCTTCTGGGCCTCGTCGAGCAGTTCGTCTCGCGGAACAGCCTTGCTGACCAGTCCAATACGATCCGCCTCAGCGCCGTCGATGAACCCGGCCGTGAGCAAATGGTATTTGGCTTTGGCCACGCCACAGAGCAACGGCCAGATGATCGCCGCATGGTCTCCCGCAGCAACCCCCATGCGAACGTGCCCGTCGGTAATCCTGGCATCGTCGGCCATCAGCGAGATGTCAGCCATCAGTGCCACAGCCAGACCGGCCCCAACCGCGACGCCGTTGATTGCGGAGATCACGACTTTCGAACACGACAACATGTTGTACACAACGTCGCCGGCTTCTTTCATCACCTGCTGCAACTCGTCTGATTCGCCAACGAAGCTTTCGATCCACTCAAGATCACCGCCCGCCGAAAAGGCCTTGCCTTCGCCGGTGATGACGACCACACGAGTGTCATCGTCAGCATCGATGTCGTGCCAGATCACGCTCAAGTCACGATGCAGTTGGGCATCGGTAGCGTTGTAGACCTCGGGTCGGTTGATCGTGATCCACAACACGCCGTTGTCGCGGCGTTCAAAGCGCAGATCGCGGTACTTGTCGAACCAGGCGTCAGGCACCGGCGCTCCTTCGGTTTGTGTTGGGTACAGCGAACGTGAAGTGTGGCTACCGGGAGCGATACACCGCGCTCGAACCAAGCGATTCTTTGTTCAGGCGCTTCGACAAATGCAGGCCCTCAAGGATGAACTCAATGCCGCTGGCCACCAATGCCGGGTCACGGAGGTCGTCGGGCGCATATCCCAGGTCAGTCAACGCAGACTGCAGCGCAGGCATGGTCTCAACCATCGCCAAATAATCGGCGTCAGCGATGTCGTCGCCAGTATGGACCACTGCTTCGGTGTTCTCGAAGGCTTCAAGGACACCGGCGACCTGTTGGTGTTCGAGTGAAGACTTGAACGTGACCAGCGTGGCCGAAGACATCAGGTGTTCGATGATCTCAACATCGCGTCCATCGTCCATCGACTCGACCTCGATTTTTCCTATCGACGAAGGAATCAGCGCCGGAAGATCTGCGATGCGGGGCACCGCTTTGGTCCCACCCTGTTTGAGCATGCGACGCACCGCGCTCGCTACCAAGGTCTCGTAGTTCGCGATTGATAAACGAACCGACACGCCGGAACGTTGGTTGATATGCGGGTTGTCTCGGGCCAGATGGCTCGCGGTCGCAACGAGCTCGGCCATAAAGTCCGGCACGCTTACCTCGACGCCAGGGGCAGAGAAGACTTCGGCTTCTTGCTCGACAATGTCGATTTCGGTCTCGATCTCGAGCGGATAGTGAGTACGAATCTGAGTACCGAAGCGATCCTTCAGTGGGGTAATGATCCGACCGCGGTTCGTGTAGTCCTCGGGGTTCGCGCTGGCAAACAACATGACATCAAGCGGTAGCTGAATGCGGTATCCACGGATCTGGACATCGCGTTCTTCGAGCACGTTCAACAGACCAACCTGAATGCGCTCTGCCAAATCCGGAAGCTCGTTGATGGCGAACAGGCCACGATTTGAGCGCGGAACCATGCCGTAGTGCAGCGTCATTTCATCGCTGAGGTACCGGCCCTCGGCGACCTTGATTGGATCAACCTCGCCGATGAGGTCGGCAATCGAAGTATCGGGCGTCGCGAGCTTCTCGGCAAATCGGGCACTGCGGTGCACCCACGAGATGAGGGTGTTGTCGCCTTCAGCCTCGATGATGTCTTTGGCGTAGCGAGACACCGGGTTGTAGGGGTCATCATTGATCTCAGACCCAGCAACGATCGGCATGTACTCGTCGAGCAATCCAATACATGACCGGATCATTCGAGTCTTGGCCTGGCCCCGTTCACCGAGGAAGACGACATCGTGGCCAGCAAGCAGCGCATTCTCAAGCTGGGGAGCAACCGTGTTCTCGTAGCCGAGCACCCCATCGAAGAGCGGTTCACCCGACCGGATGCGCTCGATCGCGTTCCGCCGGATTTCGTCCTTGACGGACACTGACTGCCAGCCTGATTCTCGAAGCTGCCCAAGATTGTCTGCAAGATCCATTGTCTCTCACGCTAGGCCAACCATCGGGCACCCACGAAGCGGAGCGCAGTCTTCGGCCCGCAGATAGATTTGGGCCGTGGTCTCGACAGTGCTTCCTGGTCCGTGGAAGGCCCAAGCAACCACCGATGATCTTCGACGTCAGTCCATCGAGCCGCTGTTCGACGACTGCGACTGGCACGATGTTCACGTTCCAGGGCACTACGCCGAGACGCAGCAGCTACGTAATCGCCGTTCGGTCCTGTACCGCACCGACTTTGAGCTCGCAGCCGACGACCAACAACGACACTGGCTGGTGTTCGACGGCATTTGGGACAGCGCAGATGTGTGGCTCGACGGCGACTACCTCGGCCCCACCAGCGGCTGGTTTCTGAGCCACGACTTCGACATCACCGACCAAATCCGCAAGGGCACAACCCACACGCTCGTCGTTGAGGTCATGTCGCCCCGAGCTGACCCCGATCAGCCGACCAGTCGACTAAATGGCATCTTCGATGATCCCACGGTCGTTGGCCACACCAACCCTGGTGGAATCTGGCAACCAGTGCGAGTGGTGTCGACCGGCAACGTGCGCATGCACAAGAACCGAGCGATCTGCACTGCGGCCACGCGTGATTCCGCGACCATTCACTGTCGCAGTCACCTACTCACAACCGAGTCACAGAGTGTGACCATCGTGACCACGGTGCGACCGCCCGGTGGCGGACTGCCGGTTGAGACTCGCAAACAACATCATCTGGCAACCGGTGCAACGGTGCTCGAATGGGATGTCCATATCGACCAACCCCAGTTGTGGTGGCCGTGGTCGCGAGGCGATCAGCCGCTCTACAAGGTCAGCGTGACCGTTGAAACAGGCGATTCGATAAGCGGCATCTGGGAACGAATCATTGGTCTTCGCACCGTGACGATGTCGAACTGGAAGCTCGCAATAAACGGCGAACCGATCTTCTGCAAGGGCGCAGACCTTTGGCCAACCAGCGCGCTTCCCGCCTCGGCAGACCCTGCGACGATCGTCGGCGATATCGCCCGAGCCAAGGCCCTGGGTCTCGACCTGCTCCGCGTCGAGAGCCATGTCGCCCATCCCGCCGTCTACGCCGAAGCCGACCGTCTCGGCATGCTTCTTTGGCAAGACCTGCCGTTGCGCGGCGAAGCAAAGCGCCGGGTACGCGGGCAGGCAGTCGATGCGGCGCATCGTCTCGTCGACAAGCTCGGTTCACATGCGTCGATCGTGCTCTGGTGCGCGCATTACGACCCGACGGGAACAACCACCGGCGAACGAGCGACCGCCACGCTGCCAACCCGCCGCTCACTGTTCGGCGTGGCCCGGCAGCAGGCGCCGACATGGACAAAGAGCGTGCTCGACCGCCTGGTTGGTCACGCGTTCAGTCGAGCAGACGGCTCGCGCCCGGTGGTCCACGGGTCAGGTACGTGGCCCAGCGCTCCACAGTTCGACGGCTCCGACACTCACCTCAAGTTCGGATGGAATAGTGGAACCGGGCGCGATCTGTCCGCGTTCGCCCGCCGAATACCTCGCATGGTCCGGTGGGTTTCTTCGTTCGGGGCCCAGTCGGTTCCACATTCATCCGACGTTGCGGTACGCGACTGGCCACCAGACCTGGGTCTGCTTGCTGACAAGTACGGACTGAGCGAGGCTGGCTTCCGTGACTATGTGCCGGCCACCGCCCATCTCAACGCTGCGGATTGGGTCGACGGGTCTCAGTCATACCAAGCGATCTTGTTGCGCCGCCAGATCGAGACACTTCGTCGTTTGAAGTACAAGCCAACGGGCGGCTTCACCTTCGCTGCTCTAGCCGACAGTCGGCCAGCCATCTCGTTTGCCATCTATGACCATGACCGGGTGCCAAAGTTGGCCGTCGACGCGGTTCGGGCCGCTTGTGCTCCAGCAATCGTCGTCGCAGATCGGCTTCCGGCCGCGATTATCCCCGCAGACCCGGTCCTTATCGACATCCACATGATTAACGACGGGCTCGACCCAATCGACGAGATCGTCGTTACCGCAGATCTGGCGTGGCCGGGCGGCAGTCACCGGTGGGCTTGGACCGGAAGCGTGGGCGCCGACGACGTCGCACGAATCGGCTCAGTCAACTGGATCGCCGAAACGACTCCGGGGGTGGTGACGCTGATGATCCAAGCTCGTCAGAACGGTGTTCTCATCGCCGACAACCACTACAGCGGCGACATCACTGCGATCTAGCCCACGGGACCTGTTCTCGACTGAGAACGACCGCAAAAAGGCCCGACTATGTCTGTGAAACGATCGTTGACGAAATTTTGCAGCCGTCTGGATTCGGGTCAATCCCGCTCGCCGGGTAGCGTCTGCAGGTACTCAAGCTCCGCGGGTCGACTTGTTGGCCCGCCACCCTGCACAAGGTTGGATCCATGGCAGTAACGCTGCGCCCGCAAGACAAGTTGCGCACGCCCAAACCGGTCAACAAGCCGCCACGCATGTCGTTGCCTTGGCCACTCAATCTCTATCAGACGGCCATTGGCAAAAAGTGGGTGATGGCGCTCACAGGTCTGGGTTTGATCGGGTTTGTCGTCGCGCACATGGTCGGCAATCTGCACCTCTACGAGGGGCCAGTCGAGGTCCATGAGTACGCCGAGGCGCTGCGTGACCTAGGCGGACACATCATCCCGCGCACGTATCTGCTGTGGTTGCTCCGCTTGGGCCTGCTGGCAATGTTTGGTCTCCACATTCACTCGGCCGTGTCTCTCAGCCGGATGAGTGCAATCAGCAACACCAAATATCAGGCTCCGCGAGATTTCGCCGCAGCCAACTTCGCTAGCCGCACCATGCGCTGGACCGGTCCGATCATTGCTCTTTTCATCCTCTACCACCTCGCTGATCTGACCTGGGGTTGGTTCGATGACGACTGGGTGCGCGGCGATCCCTACGGCAACGCCGACCGCTCCCTGTCACGCATCCCCGTTGCAATCTTTTATGTCGTCGCCAATATCGCGTTGGCCGTCCACCTGTTTCACGGCATCTTCTCGATGTTTACGAGCTTGGGATGGAATAGCCCCAAGTTCAATCCACTTCGCCGCCCGGTTGCACTCGGCATCGCTGGCCTGATTCTTCTCGGCAACCTGAGCTTCCCGATCATGGTCCAAGCCGGTGTCATCGAAGAAGAAACACCACTCGAAATCCTACTCGAACAACACGAAGAAGCAGAGGCCAGCCAATGATCGGAACTCTCGATAGCCGGCTTCCTAAAGGCGCCGCTGACAACATCGAAGACTCGTGGACC
>CALDYC010000087.1 GCA_937941245.1 uncultured Acidimicrobiales bacterium
TTTGACTTCGACTATGGATTCGCTGGAAGATTCGGACTGAGGTTCACCTAATGGACATGCCACGCAACAGTTTCAAAGCCCGCCTGGCGTCAGGTGAGGTGCAGTACGGGTTATGGCTAAGCCTTGCTGACCCGTACGCCGCTGAGATCAGCGCGGGCGCCGGCTTCGACTGGGTCTGCATCGATGGCGAGCACTCGCCCAACGATCTGCGTTCGACTCTTGATCAGCTTCAGGCGATCGCGAGCTACGACGTGTCACCGATCGTGCGACCGCCGGTCGGCGACAAAGTCACGATCAAGCAGCTGCTCGACGTCGGAGCGCAGACCGTGCTGATACCCATGGTTGAGTCAGCAGAACAGGCCGACGCCATGGTTCGAGCGACCCGCTATCCGCCCGAAGGTGTTCGGGGCGTCGCTTCGGGCCGAGCCTCGCGGTGGGGTCGGGTGACCGATTACTGGAAGCACGTCAACGACGAGATGTGCGTGGTGGTGCAGGTCGAGACTGCGGCTGGCATCGAGGCGCTCGACGAAATCCTCGCGGTCGCTGACCTTGACGGCGTTTTCATTGGGCCGTCAGATCTCGCAGCGTCCCTCGGCCACCTCGGCCAACCTGGCCACCCCGAAGTGCGGGCTGCGGTGGCCGACGCGCTCGGGCGCATTCGCGCCGCCGGCAAAGCTGCCGGAGCGCTGTCGACCGACCCTGAACTTGCTCGCGAGTTCATCGACGCTGGGGCCAACTTCATCGCTATCGGGGTCGACACGTCGTTGCTTGCCAGAGCCACAACGCAGCTTCGGGTGAGCTTCGACCAGTAGGCGAGCCGTGGCTGACAACTACCACCAAGAGCGGCTCGTCACGCCGCCACCTCCGATCGGCTGTCCGGTGCAAGCTCAATGGAGCCCGCTGAACGAGGACTACCTCGCTGATCCGTACCCGATTGCTCAAGCACTGCGCGCCGAACACGACGTGTTCTACGCCCCGGAGCTGAACTACCTGGTCGTGACATCGATGCAGGACATTCAGGCGATATTCGCCGATCACGAAACATTCGCGTCGGTCAACGTCCAGGACCCGGTTTTTCCCTTGGATCCAGCGGCTCAGCAGGTACTTGCCGCTGAGGATTTCAACCCGGTTGCGGTCATGTCGAACCGCCCCGAACCCGACCACGGCGTTATCCGCCGCTACACCCGACAGGGTTTCTCGAACAGTCGGATCAAAACCCTCGAGCCGTTTATTCGTCGACGCGGCAATCAGCTCATCGATGCCATGCTCGCGGGCGAGTCTCCTACCGAGTTCGTCGAGGCATTTGCGTTTCCTCTGCCGGGCGAGACGGTGTTTCGGTTCATCGGCTTCCCCGAGCAAGACGATGACATGCTTAAGCAGTGGTGCGGCGACCGCAAGTCGTTCTCGTGGGGCAATCCCACGGGCGAGCACCAACGCGAGATCGCCGAGCACATGGTTGCCTATTGGCGCTACTGCCGTGAGTTCGTTGCACACACGCAAGAGAACCGCAGTGATGACTTCACAAGCGAACTGCTCGATGGACACGAGGCGAACCCCAACGAGTTGACGTATCGAGAGGTCGAGTCGATCGTGTACGGGCTGTCCTTCGCCGGCCACGAAGCCGTGACATCGCTGATCAATAACACCTTGCTCTGTGTGCTTTCGCGCCGCGACGTCTGGGCCGACATGTGCGCCGACCCCGCGCTCATTCCGAATGCCATCGAAGAAGTGCTGCGTTTCGAGTCGAGTCAGATCTCATGGCGACGACTGACGACCGTCGATACTCAGGTCGGTGGTTACGACGTGCCCGCCGGTACGGCCGTTTTCTTAAACTTTGCATCGGCAAACCGCCAAGCAGATCTGTTCGAGAACCCCGACGACTTTGATATTCGTCGACCCAACGCTGCGCACCACATCTCGTTCGGCAAAGGCGTGCATTACTGCCTAGGCGCCCGGTTTGCGAAGTTCGAAACTCAGTTGGTCACCGAAATGCTCGCCGAGCGCATTCCCTCGCTTCGGCTCGTCGACGATCAGCGGTTGCACTACTCGTCAAACATCACATTCCGTGGCCCGACGACGTTGCATGTCGCCTGGGGCTAGGCCCCAACGATTATCGAACGACGCCAACGTTTCTGTTGACGCTCCCACCGGTTGAACGTCAAACACGTGCAGCAGGAACTCGCTAAGAGTGGCGCCCATCAGACCATTGCGGCTGCGGACCAATTCCCGCTACAGACCAATTCCCGCTACAGACAGCGCGGCCGATTCGGCGGTGAACGTCATCGGCAGCACTCCGAACGGTTCCCCATCGGCACGAACTCGCGCGGTGCTCGATTCGAGACGCACCTCGGCACCGCGAAAGATCTGCACGTAGGGACTCCGCACATGACGCCCGCTGAACACCGTCGGAAGCAACCGGACAAACGCCGTCCGCGACGCCGGGCCCATGACGACTACGTCGAGCAAACCGTCGTCAGGTTTGGCATGGGGTGCGACTTTCATCCCGCCACCGAAGTGCGTGGTGTTGGCGATCGAGATCATGTTGGGTGCAATCTCATGCGACACGCCATCGACCACGAGAACGCACGGTTCTGGTGCAAGGTGACGAAGGTGTAGCAGCGATGCCACCGTGTACTTCGATCCTCCTTTCGGAAAGCTCATCGTTTCGGCCCGTTCGTTAACGGCGACCCCGAAACCCATTGCGGCGATTGTCACCGCAACGCCTGCTTCACAACGGATTAGGTCGATCGCTACCGCGTCACCACATGCGGCCGCAACCGCTTGTGCCGTGTCATCTGGCAGTCCAAGCCCGGTCACGGTGTCATTGCCGGTACCCGAAGCCACGATTCCCAATACGACCTCGGTACCGACCAACGCGTTCGCAGCTTGATGGACGATGCCGTCGCCGCCTACGACAACGACTCGTTCAGCCGTCGTCGCCAATCGGTTAAGTACCGCATCGGCATCGGATCGACTCGCCGGCACGTGTCGCGTGACGTGTAGCCCTAGTCGGTCGAGTTCGGCGTGCACTTCGGCACCGCGCTGAGCGCCTTTCCCTCGACCTGCTCGAGGATTGACGACGACGTCGATTCGCATCGAGATCCTCAACCAGCGCCGTCGGCGTCGATCTCTCGGCTACCGACGCCGACCTCGTCGCAAAGTGTTGTGGTCGTGTCGGTGGCAATGCCCAGATCGGTACTTCTCGCAGGAACCCTGCTGCCGCCGATCACGCTTCGATCGCGCTTCCGCCGCGGATGACTAGATGGTGGCTCGTCATCTCTCGATCGTAGATCCTTGGCCGCGGCCAGCGGAGCGGACACGTCGAAGCGCCCAGGTGGAGAAGAAGTGGCCCAGCGATCAGATGCTCGACAAAAGGCCTCTTGAGCAATGTCCTCACCACGAGCGACATCGGCGCAGGTGGTGCCAGCCAATACCGCAATGACGGCAAACTCTCGTTGATAGACGTCAACGAAATCAGCTTGTGTAGGCGAAGTCTGCGGACCATCCATAGCTCGAATCACACCACACACACCAACGACGACGGTCCCATGTCCACAACGAATCGACAATTCTTCAGTTGCGGCCGGTCGTCGGCTGCCAAGATGATGCGATGAACGACCTCGATACCGCGACCGCAGTCGCTGGTGACGCTTCGCCGTTCACGGCCCGGGTCAGTGATCGTTGGGCGATCTGGGGTCCTGCTGGCGGATACGTGGCGTCGATCATGTTGCGGGCCGCTGGACGAGCCATGGGCCGGTGCGTCAATATAACTTGTATAACATATGCCATGAGGGTATTGTTTTGGTTGTGTTCGCCGTGGAGTTTCATCCCAGATTCGCAGCACAGTTAGCGGCTTTGGATGCTCTAGCGGCTGAGGACAGCGACTACCTCGACCTTGTGGCCGAAATATCTGCGTTGGTGATGGCGCTTGAAGAGTTTGGTCACGGCGTCGAGGAGGAGAATCATCACGACGACGCAATCAGCCACCCGATTGTGACCTCGAAATACCGGACCTTTGCCCTTCGTCGGACACCTCCGACGTCGGTGACTCCGTATGCGGTCCAACCACCAGTGTTGCGCATTCCGTATGTCTGGTTCACCGACACCGCAAATGGAACCGAGGTCGCTGTGATCATGTTCATTGGCGACAAGACCGACCTTGGCAACGAGTGGTACCCCTCAGCGGTCCAGCGCATCGACAATGCAAGCATGGTCACCGATTGGGCACGTTTTCACTCAGCCCATCAAGCCC
>CALDYC010000088.1 GCA_937941245.1 uncultured Acidimicrobiales bacterium
CTCGGGTCTATGTTGACCAGGTCACACCGCCGCGGGAGGTAAAGATGACGGTGCAAGTTGCCTCGTCATTCCCGCTACATGCCGGTGCATCGTCGAAGGCGTTTCTCGCCTGGCTTCCGCAAAGCGATATCGACGACTACATCGCCCAAAGCGACCTCGAAGCGGTCACCTCATCAACCATTGTCACCGAGTCGGCGCTGCGCACTGAGCTGGCCCAGATCCGCAATCAGGGATTTGCCGTATCACTCGGCGAGCGTCAGGAGGGCGCAGGCTCAATCGCAGCGCCCCTCGTCGATCACACCAATATGCCGGTCGCAGTCATCAGCGTCTGTGGTCCGTTGGAGCGCTTCAGCAGCACGATGCATGCGTCAGCAGTGCATTTGGTTGCGGCGACGACCGAGATCTCGCGACGCCTCGGCGCGCCCGCTATTTGAGCGCGGCCTATAGGTGCATGTATGAGTTCACCCCTGGGTGTCGCGAGCAACCCGAATTGGCGTGACCAGCTGCGCGTCGCGTGCGCGCAGTTCGCTGGCTCGACTGACCTCGAGCACAACCTCGCTACCTGCCTCGATGCGATTGACCAGGCCGCAGAAGCCGATGCTGATCTTGTGGTGCTCCCAGAGTTCGCGAACCACCTGTCGGTGTACGAAAGCGCCGCGCATTGTCGTGAGGTTGCGGTTGCGGCCGACGGGCCGTGGCTTCGCTCGATTGGCGACCGGGCAGCGCAGCACCGCATACACGTTGCGGTGACGGTGACCATGCCCCGCAGGCAAGGCCATACGACGGCAACGAGTGTGCTGTTCGACCATCACGGGCAGATGATCGGACAAGCCGACAAGCAGACGCTCATGGGCAATGAACGTGCGTTCCTCGTCGGCGGTGACCGCGGCGCGCCTGTGGTTGACACCGTCTTTGGGCCCGTCGGTATCTATGCCTGCATGGATGGTGTCACATTCGAGACGCCACGATCGTTTGCCGTTCGGGGAGCCCGGCTGCTTCTGAACGGTCTCAATTCGTTCGCACTTGACGAAGCGGCCTTACACATTCCGGTTCGAGCGGTCGAGAATGGTGTTTTCGTGGCAGCCGCAAACAAGGTCGGACCGCTGCTCCCCGCACATCAGGTCGACGCGTTTAGCCACGCTCTCGGTATTCCTGCCCATGCCCTCGACGGCGCAGGCGAAAGCCAAATCGTTGCGCCCGATGGCACGATCGTTGCTCAGGCATCGCGGTGCGACACCGAAATGGTCTGGGCCGACATCGATCTGTCCCACGTTGCACCGGTGACCGACCGGTTTCGCCACCGTCGCCCCGAGACGTACGGGCTGCTTGCGCAGCCCGAGAATCGACCCTTGCGCCAACTTGACGACCGTGCGCTGACGGTTGCGAGTGTCGAATCCGCCGATCAGGTCACCGCTGCCGTCGCTGACGGAGCGCAACTGATCGTGCTTCCGGAGCTGATGGTGCCGCCGACTGTCATCTCGCCGGGTGTGTTCGTTGTGACGACGGCGATCGATGGGGGTGCCCACGTTGGGCGCGTGTACACGAGCGAGGGACTCGTGCACGAACAACGACAACTGCATGCCAGCGAGCGGTTTCCGACCGTCGATGTGTTGAGCGATGTCGTTTCGGTGTTCTCAGCCCCGTGGGGTGATGTTGCGTTGATCGTTGGCGACGACCATCTGTACCCCGAAACCATGCGGATGGCGGCAATCGCCGGCGCGCATATTGCCGTCGTGTGCTGGAGCCCTCAACGGCGCGTCGATGCCGAGCTTGCACTCGCCGAACGAGCCGCCGAGAACCGTTTGTGTGTCGTCGCTTCGGCAGCTGCGGCACCGTTTGCGGCCCGGGTGTTGAATCCTCCGCGCGACTCGTTGTGGAACCCCGACCGGGTCGCTGACTACGACGGCACGATTAATACCCCCGAGGTCGTCGTTGCCCAAGCAGGCATGCCGCTGATCGCTGATCTGCACCCGGAACGCAGTTTGGATCGCCATATTTCGCGCGACACCGATCTGGTTGGCGGGCGGGCCTGGCAGGCCTCGCGGTATCTCGCCAGTGCGTGACCCAAGTCCCGCTGCAGGCTTGCGGGAGCTGATCGAGGCTCCACAGGCCACGCTTCTCGGCGGCTGCTTTGACGGCATTTCGGCTCGACTCGTGCAGGCTGCGGGCTTCGCAGGCGCGCACATGTCCGGCTTTGCCGTTGCAGCGTCGCTGCTCGGTGAACCTGACGTCGGGCTGTTGTCCTTTACCGAGATGGCCGAAGCGGCCGGTCGGTTAGCGAATGCTCTTGCGATACCGCTTCTCGCCGATGCCGACACCGGCTATGGCGGGGTTCTCAATATTGAACGAACGATCAACACCTATATGCAGCGCGGGGTCGCCGGACTGCATATCGAGGATCAGGTTGCGCCAAAGCGATGCGGCCACCTGAGCGGAACCTCGGTGGTGCCCGCCGAGGAGATGGTTGCCAAGATTCGAGCTTCGGTCGCGGAACGTGAACGAACCGGCGGCGATCTCGTCATCGTTGCTCGTACCGATGCCCGAGCGACCGAAAGCCTCGAGTCAACGCTTGAACGCGGGCAGAGATATCGCGACGCTGGAGCGGACGTCTTGTTCGTCGAAGCGCTGCCGTCGGTTGACGAAGTCGAACGAGTCGCCGATGCACTCTTCGATGTCGCGCTGCTGTTTAACTGCTCCGAAGCCCGAGCGCCGCAGTTCACTCTGGACGAACTCACCGAACTCGGCTTTGATCTGGTGCTTGCGCCGATAACGGCACTGTTGGCATCGGCGGCGGGCATGCAGCGAGCGCTAGCCGAACTTGTTGCTGCAGGGCCATCGCCAGAACTGCAGCAATCGATGATGAGCTACGTCGACATGCTTCAGCTGGTCGAATACGACAACGCCGCGGCCCGCGAAGCCAGCTATCGCCCCTGACCCGGTTGGTCAACACCAGAAGGCAACGGCGACGACTGTGCCAATCTCGATCGAGCCATGCGCACGACAGCGTGGTCGACGAATACGCCATCGACCACCGCCGTCCCCGTCCCGTGGCTCTCGGCGGACTCGAATGCGGCGATGACTCGTCGTGCGTGTTCGAGTGCGCCAGCGGCGGGGGTAAACGCCCTGTGTACGGCCTCGACCTGATCCGGATGGATGATCGAACGTCCGCCGAAGCCTTGGCGCCGCAGCTGCTCGCTCGACGCGGCCAAGCCGTCAACGTCGCGAAGATCGGTTGCTACGGGGCCAGCGGGCGCGACCAGCCCAGCACATGTCGAAGCGATCACGACCGAACTTCGAGCGGGCCACAGTTCGCGGCGGTCTGGTGAGGGATCGATGCCGAGGTCGGCACACAGATCGGCCTCGCCAATTGCTAGCCGCACCACGTTTGGGGATTCGGCCAGTTCGTGTGCATCGCGTAGCCCGCGCGCTGACTCGATGAGTGCAACGCATCGCACCTTGATCTGTGCGATCGCCGCAGCAGTTGCTTTCGGGACGACCACTCCAAACGCGTGCGTGTCTTGAACCATTTCGAGGTCGTGGCTGAGTAGGTCAGGGTGGTTGTTCACCCGAACCCAGACCGGAAGCGAGCTGCTGTGCGCAAGCCACTCGGCAGCCGCAGACCGGGCCTCAGATTTGGCACCTGGAGCCACGCTGTCTTCAAGGTCGATGATGATGGTGTCGGCCCCACTGCCCGCTGCCTTGGCAAAACGATCGGGACGATCGCCCGGTACGTACAGGCTTGACCTGATCGCGAATTCAGTGTGACTCAAACCCATTGCCGTTCTGTTTGACACCTCTTGCACGCTCCACGTAGCGTTCCACTAAATGAAACCGTGTTCCGCTTGACGGAACAACCAGTTTGCCGCACCCGTGCACTATGCACAAAAGTCGTGGCTCGAACATCGCGGAGCGCACGCGCCGCACCGACAGGGAACCTATGAAAGAAACGCTCGAAGGCGTCGAAGAAATCTTCGACCGTCGGGATCAGGTTGACTCGACCGAGACTTTTAACCGCCTGTGGTCAATCACGACCGACCTGATGGCGAAACTCGAGGCCCGATTCGAGCTGACACGGGACCCGAGCACCGAACAGCTCGAGTCCTACAAGGGTGAAGCCGACTACCCGTCTGGTCGCCTTGCGGCCTACACGGGACCGGAGATCGACTGGCTAGTGCACTCATGGATTGGTAACCCACCGCTCGGGTTTACCAACATGCACGTCACAGCCTGGCTCGGGCCACAGATCGACGTGCCCCATCTCGGCATTGCTTGGGGCACCTTGCCAGACCTGTGGTTCTACATTGACTACAACCCTCGATCAGACCTCATGCTCGACACCGATTCGCTCGACCGTTACTACGGCGTGCAGAACGACGAGTTTCTCGAGCTGCGTGCCGATGAGGGCCTCGCACCGTTCACAAGCAAAGCGCTCTATGTGCGCCAGGCGCTCAGCGACACGGCGATCTGCTACACGGTGCCGGGTGTGACGCACGACGAGGGCCGACTCGACCAGATAGAGATGCTTGCTCACAAGCGGCTGGACGAGTGGCTGGCCCACGTCGATGCCGCAACCCCCGTTCCGCAAGAACGCCGTGAACGGCTCGCCGCAGACGACCTCATGCGTCGGCGCACGATCGCTGAACGCGACCCAGCAAATATCATGGCCGACCGTTTCTTTGGCGAAGAGCTCACCAAGACTCTGGTACGAGCCCTTTGGGGTGGCGACCGCCAGCTTCCACGGCCGGGCTGAAAGAACGACATGAAAACGAATAACGCGACAGCGGTTGGCCGCAGGCTGATCGACCACAGGCCATCCATCGACAGGAGCGCGCGATGCTGATCAAGAACAACTGGTACGCAATTGAATTCGGTCACGAGATCACGGATTCACCGAAAACCGTGCGGGTCGACACCCACGACATCGTGTTGTGGCGCGGCACCGAAGGCACGGTCAACGCTCAATCCGATGTGTGCGTGCACCGCGGTGGCTCTCTTGGTGGCGGTCGTGTCGTTAACGGCTGCGTCGAATGCCCGTATCACGGATGGCGCTTTGACGACGACGGCGTTTGCGTCGACATCCCTGCCAATCGTGAAGGCCTGCCAATTCCGAAAAAGGCCCGAGTCGACAGCTACCCGTGCGTTGAACGTCACGGTTTCGTCTGGGTCTTCCTGGGCGATGCTCCTGCCGAAGACCGACCGCCCGTGCCTGCGCTCGCAGGGCTCGATGCAACGACGTCCGCGCGGGCCGATGGGTATCGAGCGGTCTATGGCGATTTCACGTGGAATGCCAACTACGACCGTGTGCTCGAAAACGCGGTTGACATCGCTCACACGCCATTCGTCCACAGCGGATCATTCGGCAACGCCGACAAGCCCGAGATCCAAGACTTTGATCTCGACGAGGTGCGCAGTGGTGATCGTCTGCTCGAGGTGAGTGCGACCGTCAAGCTTGACCCGCCGTCGCCATCGGGTATTTGGGCAGTGCTGCGCAAGAATAAGGAACGCGAGCTGGTCGAGACGACGACCGGCTTCTACCCGCCGAACGTCACCATGTTGATCGTTCGGCTTCCGCTTGGTGAAATCCGCATCTTCACCGCTGCAGTTCCAATCGACGAGCACACAACGGTGTCGAAGTACATCATGATGCGCACGTTCTTCACCGGCGGCTGGGCAGACAAGGACTCGCGCCGTCGCACCGAGAAGATCTTCCTCGAAGACCAGGCAACCGTCGAATCACAACGCCCCGAATTGATCCCATTCGACCTGTCCGCCGAACTGCATGTCAAGTCTGACTCGATCCAGCTCGCATACCGTCGCTGGCGCCAGCAACAGGTGGACGCCGGCCTCGCTATCGCTTCGATCAACGACGATGAGGGCCGACGGGGCGTGGCAGTTATTGCCTCGCCTGCCCGAACGGCTGATCCTGAGCTTGCCAATGCCTGGGTGTTCCCGACGGTTGATGAAGCACTCGCAGCCGACCAGAACGGAACTGCTACATGAGCCTGCCGCGTTCGCTTTGCGTCGGCGCTCTCGACGAGATCGCCAATCAGCTCGGCCTTGCAGAGATACAGAGTGCCGAACTCACATCGGCGATGGACGGTTCGACGGTCGGCGTTCACCGGGTGCTCGGTGGGCCAGCGTCGGCGTCGGGTGTGACGATCGTCTATGTCGCGATGACCGTCGAAGCTTTTGGCCTCGACAGCCACATGATGTTCGCGTTCACGCCAGAAACCAGCGCGGTTCCTCACTTCACGATCGACTCGGTCAATGCCGGCGAGCACTACGCGTTCCACCTCGACTTGATTCCTCGGATCGACCCGGGTGCCAACCTCGGCTACCTCGACCATTGCTTCACGCCGCTAACCGAAGCACACGATGGAGCTGCTGAGATCGAAGGGCTCACCCGAGCCCATTTGGCTCCCCGTCAATGGCAGCTTATGTCCGCCTGGATGCTCGCTCATCGCGCCGATCAGGGCGCGTTCGCAAACATCGGTCCCACAGTCGATGCCTATCGCGACCACTGGCTTGGGCTGGTCCGCAACGGCGTACCAGCAGCGTTGACCTCGTCGGTGACCCCAGACCAGCTCCGTGTCCGCGACCGAGCCAACCGTGCTGCCATCTTCAGTCCTGACGTCGACCCGGTCTGGGCTCAAGTTGACCGATTGCTCGGTGCCGATGTCAGCGCTGACATTCAGCAGAGTTTGCGCACCGCTGGCACAACCGCCTGATCTCTGCTGATTCTCGACCCGCCACACCACGTACCGCTTCCGAACCCTGACCCGAAAGAACGCCATGTCTGATGCAACGAACAACGCTCCCGAAGCCAGCGAGTGGCAACAACGGATCACCGGCGAGTGGTACGGGCTTCCGTCCGTGTTCGATGCCGACGGTGGTCACACTGGGTTCAACAAGGTCAACCGGTCATCGGTCTTCGAAGATGGTGTGACGACGTATTACATGCACTGCAATTTCATGAACAGCGGCCCATTGCGCAACCGGTTCGAGATCTCAGACTTTGCATTTGGTGTCGATGACGGTGGCCGCAACCGGGTGTATCTCGGCCCTGACTTCTATGGCGCCGGCCACCCCTACGGATCACTTGTTGACTCGCACTATTATTCGCCAGCTTGGCGGGCGGATCTCAACACGATGAACCAGATTCTGCCCGATGGTGTGACGCAGGTCTATTCGTCGCTGTTGTACGAGGGGCCGACACTGTTCTCAGTCTTCAACGGCGTGTATCTCAACGCGCACGACTACGACACCAACCCCGAGACCAAAGCCCATATCGACGCGTTCCTCGAGGAAGAGCGGGCAATGGCAGCCTGGTCTCACTCGCTGCCTGATCGTCAGTCAGGCGAGTGGAACGGCACCTGCGAGGTCTATAGCCCGGAGCAAGAACTCAAGGGCGAGGTCGAGGTTCGCATTACCCACCAGCCACTCGACCTGGTCCGTGCCCAGCAAACAGTGACGTTCAGCGGAGTCGTGAACCGCAGCTACAGCTTTATCCGCCAACGCAACTCGAATCGCCATACCTACGAAGGCCCTGACATGTTCGGCAACGCCATTTCCTACGGAAGGGCGCTGTACACGACCCAGCACCACGCGAGCGAGGCATTCAAGGTCAAAGGCCGCGAGTTCATCATCGACCGTGACTTCACGATTGCTGGTGCATGGAAGCTGTCATGGGGCGACCAGATGACAGACCTGGTTCACGGACCGCTTGTGTGGACACCCGACTCGTGATCAACCACTTTGCTGCTGGGTCGGCGACCCACGTGTGCATCGGGGCAACCGACCCTGACCGCACCGCAGCGTTTTTCGCAGCGTTCGGCTTCGTCGCGGATGATGACCGTTCGATGGTGCGTGGCCTGGGTCAACGAACAGAGATCGAGATCACCGAAGCGTCTGGCGGCCGTCGACTCGTCGACTACGACCTGGGCCCTCGAGGGCTCGACGTCTACACCAGAGACATCGAGGCAACGATCGCGGTTGCACAGAGAACCGGTGCAGATATCGGACCGGTGGGCGTCGTTGAAATCGGCCCGATGCGCATGCGGCAGGTGACGATTTGGGGACCCGATGGTGTCCCGCTCGTGGCGATCGAAAGTGAGAAACGACGATCGAGTCTGCTCGATGAACATGTCGACGAACTGCATTCAGAACTGCATAGTTTGGTCTGGGCCGTCGATGACCGTGACTGCGAAGTCGAATGGTTCTGCGCCGGCGGTGCGACCGCTGGGGCCAAGCTGGCTTTTGGTGATCCGGCCGTCGCAACGTTCATGTGCCTGCCCGATGAAAGCGTCGAGTTGAACATGTGCATGCTGGCTGGGATCGACAATCACCCGATCCGATTCGAACTCTTGACCTTTGCAGGTATGCCCGGGAACCCGTTCGAAGCGACGGCTCAGGCAGGCATCCAAGCGATCGGCTTCACCGTTGACGGACTCGATGCTCCAGCCCGAATCGTGAGTCCCGGAGGGGTCGTGGTCGACCTGCGAGCCAGCTGATCCCGGCCGTTCCTATCTGCTGTCCTTTCGTGGCGGTTCTATCCTGTCGGTGCCACGACCCATGGTCAGCCGACGATGCGAATCGTTGCCGAGGTGTTGTCGTCGCTGAGCGTCTCGGCGATATCGGTGATGGTTCCAGAGATCGGATCGGACATCGCCGCACGACGAATCGTCGTGGCCGGGTCCACGCGTGACAGCCCGACGCGCATTGGACCAATGCGACGTTCGACCATCATCGGCTCGTCAAACGTTGGCGGTTCGACGGTGAGATCAAGCCGCGGGTCAACCCCGGCCATCTCGGGTACGGCCACACCGACGATGTCGGCCACCGACCGTCCTGCTAGCGAAAACGTCCCGCCAGTCAGCTGACGTCGCGGGTTTACAAGCACGCTGTAGGAGCGAAACTCGTAGCCGAACCTCGGCCAGACTCCTGAACCGGTCATGGCACCTTCAGCCCACAGGGTGCCCCGGCCAACTACGTCGGGGCCGAGATAATGGCGATGATCGCCATGTACCTCCATGTCGAATACCCATTCGCCGGCGAACCCGGCCATGGCATGACCGTCGAGCGCGGTGTCGGGCTCGCACACTTGCGTGACTCTGATGCCGGTGCCGCCCTCTGTCGCCGCCAGGGTGCGGCGCTGGTGCAGGTTCCCGGCAAAGGAACCATCGGGATTGAACACGTACTCGGTGACCAGCCAGGCACCACCGAATGGATCGTCACTCATGGCTAGAACTTTCGAAGTTGGCGTGTCCAACAGCAGCGCCGATGCGCCGTTCGCCTTCGAACCATTGGTGAATGACTGCCTTTGCTGAACCGTCGGCACGCGCAATCTCGCGGGACCACAAGCGGCGCTCGTTGGACATAAATAGCAGCTGGCTCGACACGGCGCGGCCGCCGGCCAGCGTGCCTGAGCCAACGACGTCGTGGGCAGGGGAGAAGCGGGAGTTCCCCTCGACAGAGAAGCTCGCCGTTGCATCGGCGGCGAAATGCAGGCCCGACCACGCCAGATCGAGGCTGTCGCCAGCCGCAGTCACTGTTTCGGTATAGGGCGTGGTGCCAACTGGGTTCAGGTCGCCGTCACAGGTGACGAGTTGGCCGGACCAGCTTCCGCGACGGTGCAGCAAGGCGGCGCCGCGTCCGGCATTGAGATCTTCAGCGACACCGGCAGGGTCAGTGTCGGCAAAGACTGGTTCGATGTCGTCCTCGTCGAGTCGGCGGTGTGATTCGCCGACGACGAGGTAACGCAGCTTCTCTCCACGTGAGATCACCGCGAGTGACAACTGAGTTCGTTGATCTTGAGCGACAACGAGAGCAAAGCGTTGAGACAAACCGAGATCCGGCCAGTAGTTGTGCGCAGTAACGGCATTATCGCCGATCGGCTCGGCTCGGCCGTAGTTGAGCGGGCCCTGATACACCCGATAGGTGCCGTGATCAGCGATCGTGTACGAGCCAGCCAGCTCGAAGGGCCCGCTGAATGTCACGTCGATCGTGACGATCCCGGTATCGGGATCTCGCTGAACGTTGCGCTGATCTCTGCCGTAGCCGAGAAAGCGCCCAGTTGGGTCATAGACCTCGGACTGGCCGAACCATTCGCCGACCCCGGCGCTGAACGAGCGTGACAGCGGGGATTTGTTCACCCGGGCACCACATGCACGGTCTGATGGACGACGGTCGTGTCATCGAGAATCTGCGCCAGGTCGGTTTCGGCGGGTTGGGGCAGCAGGTATCGACCGGCAGTGCTGAGGTCGAGTGTCTCGGCTTCAAACGGCCATGGGGCCACGGTGTACGTCGGGGTTGCGTCGCCCACGGTTTCGGCGAGCTCGGTGACAGTGATGGTGACGTCGCTGCCATTAGAGGCTGGCACGTGGTCGAAACATGCCTGACCTCGATCTCCTGGGTGGGCACAGTGCATGTACAACGAGAACGTGTCAAAGAACTGGAGCTGTTTGTAGGCAGTGAAGATCGCGTCTTCGGTCGCGTACTCGGGCATGGACTGCTCGAGCTGGCTGGTCAAACGTTGCTGACGCTCGGCTTCGACCTCGAGCATGGCATCGACCGTGGACCGGAGTTCGTCAGGAATCAGTTTCAAGAACACCTTGTCGGACATGCCGAAGCGGCCGTTGTATAGGCCCGTCGTATGCATCGACGAGATCAACCCGCTGAACGGATGATGGGCCTCGTTGAATGCGGGCGAACCGGCGCTTGTCGACACGATCTGTTCGAGAGGTGTGGCGGTCAGGTGATACGGAAGCCCGGTCTCGGGGCTCTGCGGTGCGAGCGCATCAAGTTCGGCCCATCCGTGGTCGTGATGATCGACAACGTACTGCACCGGCTCGCGTGGTGCGATCGGGGCAAAGTCTTTGTTACCGAAGTGTGCCGACACCGACCCGGCAAAGGCGGTGTGCTGGTGCATGGCGATCACAAAGTGCGGATGCCCCTCGGCCGCAGTCTGGACGATCACGGACGCACAACTCGCACGAAGTCTTGAATCTGGAACAGATTCGTCTCGCCATCGCGGACCTTGTGCGTGATGATGCGGCGGGTGTCTGGATCAATGAAGTAGTGATTGTTGTAGACGATCGTGTTCGTCACCTGGCTGTCGATCGTAAACACGTAGTTGAAGTTGGTGAGTTCGGTCCCCTCGAGGGTGAGCTGCTCACTGGTTGCAAAGCATCGTTTGCCATCGACGCTGATTGGCGTTTCGTAGATCGTCTCGCCGACGCCGTACAGGTTGTCGAAGTGCTCGTGGAGGTGCCACGTGTTCTCATCGAGCCAGTAGACGTCCATGTGGACGGCGCTGCCATCGAGAAACTCGCCGCCAGGTGTGTATGTCTTACACATACCTTCCCAGCGGCCCATGAAGCACTGGTAGGGGCGAGGAGATGCGGGTCCATAGTTACGGTTGGCGTTTGTCACGCCCACATCGTAGATTCATTTGGGTTCGCAAAGTGAAACTACGTTCCGCCTAGCGGAACAGGGGGTCTGTCATGCATGTGCACGCAGTGCAGGTCGTGTTGCACGATCGAACGACCGCCGATCGGTGCGCCGCGTTGATGGCATCGATGGCCGACAAATTCGACGGACTGGTTCACTTCGAGGTGCGACAGAACGAGGTCGTTGGCGCGTACTCGGCCGATCTTTCATTGACGACGACGTGGGTCGATCTCGCGGCCTATGAGGTCTACGCATCGCACCCTGACCATCTTGAGGTTCGTCAACAGGTCCTGGACCTCATGTCGAATGCGACAACGCTCGACTACACGATCGATGACATCGCGCCGTGATACGGGCTATCCACTTCTCATTCGATGTGCCGGACTGCTCGGCGGCGGTGGCGACCTTGCACTATCGCGGAGACCCAGGTTCGCTCGATTCTGCCCGGCTGACCGGGCTTGTCGCCCCTGATCTCGGCGACGGGCCGCGGCCCGTTGTGATCATTGTCCCTGGCGTGAACATTGCCGTCGAGTCCTATCGCTGGCTGGCAGAACGGCTGGTCGAGGCCGGACTGTGCGTTGTCACGTACACCGCCATCGGGTCTCTGGGGCCCGCGGGCGTCGGCATCTCTCCCGGCATCGACCTTGGCGCGTTGGCCCCCGATCAGGCAGGAAGCCGACCGTCGGCCTCCGCACTTGGACCGCTACTTGAACGGCTCGGCTCGCTCGAAGCTGACTTCGGCGCCGAGGTGGCTGCGGTCGTGGACCTCGATCGAGTCGGCCTGATTGGTCACTCCGCCGGCGGAACGGTGGTGTTACACAATGCGAATCCCGAGTGGTTCCCAGCAGTTCGCGCTGCGGTGGCCTACGGCGCACACACCATGACCGCGACGGCACTCGGCCACGGCGAAGCCGCGATTGTCGAAATTCCATCCGCGGTGCCAACGGCGTTAATCGCCGGCCAGGTCGACGGCGTGATCGAATCGAGCCGCGACCGGTACCGAAGCGACGATGCCCGCCATGATCCGATTGGCGACACGTTCGACCGGGCCATCACGAGCAATCGAGGTGATTGCCACTTCATTGAGATCGCTGACGGCAATCATTTCACGATGTGTGACCCGGTCATTGAGAGTAGCGGCCGGTCCTTTCTTGAGCCTGAGCTTCGTGGCGACGACCTCGACTCGCGCCGAGTGCTTGGCGACGTTGTAGTCGGCTTCTTGGTCCATTACCTGGCCCCGACGAACGAGAATGCCGCTGCGCTGCGCAACGTTCTTGGCTCGTCGGGCGTTTCACGAACCCGACATCGCTGACCTCGGCCGGCTCCGACCCACGAACGGATATCTCATGAGCGCACCCCGAAAACGAATCGTGATCACCGGAAGCACCCGAGGGATTGGCAACGGCCTGGCGCGCGAGTTCCTCAAGCGCGACTGCGCCGTTGCGATCAGTGGCCGGTCGGCTGGTCCGGTGGCTGCGGTCGTGGCAGAACTCGGCGAGTACTACGGAACCGACCGGGTTTGCGGAGCAGCGTGCGACATCACCGATAGCCATTTGCTGCAGGGGCTGTGGGACGTAGCGGCTGATGCCTTCGGTGGGGTGGACGTATGGATCAACAATGCTGGTGTGAGCATTGTCCGAAGCCCGTTATGGGAACAAAGCGATGACGAACTTGCGTCGTTGGTTGCCACCAACCTGACTGGCGCGTTGCTCGGCTCCAAAGTTGCGATTCGAAACATGATCGAACAGCAGAGCGGCCAGGTGTGGAATACCGAGGGCTTTGGGTCCGATGGAGCTACCCAGAGCGGCATGGTGGCCTACGGCAGCACGAAACGGGCCGTGCGGTACATGCAGAAGGGCCTGCGCAAAGACACCGCCGACACGCCAGTGCAGGTCTGCACAATGTCGCCGGGAATTGTCGTCACAGATCTGCTCGTCGGTGACTACGACCTGACGTCAGACGAGTGGGAGAAGTCGAAGAAGATCTTCAACATTCTCGGCGACACTGTCGAAACGGTCACGCCGTGGCTCGCTGAGCACATGCTGTCCACTGACAAGTCAGGTGCGAGAGTCGCGTGGCTCACCCGACGCAAAGCCTCGAGTCGATTTATGACCGCCGCGTTCCGCAAGCGTGACCTCTTTTCAGCGATCGAGGGTGCCTGACCCTTCAGGGCTAGCGACCGAGCCCGAGCGGGCAATCGCTGCGGGGTCATCGCCGAGATAGCTGCGAATGACTGCCTCGTCTTCTTGGACCTCGACCGGAGTCCCCTCGGCGATGACGCTGCCAACTTCGAGCGCAATCATGCGATCACAGATCGACACGAGCATGGGCATGTCATGTTCAATGACCACGACGGTGATTCCGTAGACGTCGCGGATCTGCGAAATGATCTGACCGAGCATTTCGGTCTCGGCCTGAGCAATGCCCGCTGAAGGTTCGTCGAGCAGAAGCAGACGCGGCTGCAACGTGACGTTTGCTGCGAGCTCAACGATGCGACGGGTGCCAGTCGACAGCGACGAGATCGGCTGGTCGCCGAGCGCAGTGAGCCCGAAAAGGGCCAGCGTGGCGTCAACATCAAAGGGCGCTCGTGAGTCGATCCGTGCCGCGGCCGCAAGCAGCAGCACATAGCGCGACGTCATGGTCGGGAAGAGCGACGCGTTCTGAAACGAACGCACCAGACCGAGGGCGCTTCGCTGATGCGGGGCCATCGATGAGACGTCGACACCATCAAAGATGACTCGGCCGGTGTCGGGCGTGACAAAGCCGCTTATCAGCTCAAACAGCGTGGTCTTGCCAGCCCCATTAGGGCCAATCAGACCGAGTGTCTCGCCGGCTGCAACGGTCAGCGAAACGTCGTCGACCGCCCGAACCGACCCGAATGTTCGCGTGACGTTCTCGACGACGAGCAGGGGCTGTCCCGAGGCGGTCGGGGTGACAGCCGGTGGGCCGGAACGTGTGGCTTGGCCACTGGCGTCGGTACCAGCGAGCGTGGCGAAGTCGAGATCCGGATCCAGAGCGTTGTCATCGTTGCCGTCAACCACGACCCCTGCCCGCAGAGCGATGCGGTCAACGAGGTTGCGCCGAGTCGACGCGAGTAGACCGGCGAGCCCCCGTGGCTGTTCGATAATCAGGATGAGCCATGCGGCGTTTACGCCCGCAAGCGCTGACAGTTCGAGGTCGAAGAACCCGGGAATACCCACCAGATATGCCGCGCCAAGCAGCGGGCCAGCAAGCTCGGACAGCCCGCCGATTACTGCAATAGACACCACGTTGATGCTGTCGGTCGGGGTAAAAAGTGCCCGGGTTACAAAGCTGTTCGCGAACGCCAGGGTGCTTCCGCCCACCCCAGCCAAAACACCAGCGAACGCGTAGGCGAGCAAGGTTGCTCGTCGAGGGGACACCCGAAAAACCTGTGATGCCGGTTCGTTGTCGCGTAACGCAACGAGTGAACGCCCGAAGTCTGAGCGGCGCACGATCGTTGCAAGGATCAACATCACGACAAATACCGCAAGGGCCACGTGATAGAACCCGCGAGCGGTGACCACTTCAGCCCCCGCCAGCTTGAGTGGCCGCGAAGACAGCCCGCTTCCGAGCGTGAAGTCTTGGCGCAGGAACCAGCTGTAGGTCGCCACTGCGAACGCGAGCGTGACGATCGCCAGACGAAGGCCTCTGAATCGTAGGGCGGGGACAGCGACCGCGGCCGAAACGGCTGCTCCCACCCCGGCACCAGCAACAAGCCCGAGCAGCATGCTCGACGTTTCGGTGGAGACCTTTACCGCGGCAACCGCACCGATGGCGGCAACCGCGATCTGACCCAGTGACAGCTGGCCAGCGATTCCAGTCAGGAAGCTCACCGATACCGCAACCAGTGCAACCGAGAGCACGGCAGTCAGGACGAAAGCTGACTGGTTGCTGATCCAAATCGGGGCGAGAGCCGCAGCCACCACGCCGATGCCGCCGAGCACCCACCCGAGATTGCGGATCAGCCAGACGTGTTCATAGGCGTCGGGCAGACGATCGGTCGTGCCCAGCGTTCCCCACGATTCGACGTCGTCTCGTTGATCGCTCACCTGCAGCGCAACCGCGACCGTGATCAGCACGAAGAGTGCAACCTCGAACCAACCGGTTGCATCCCGGTTTGATGCAATGACTTGCTCGAGCACACCAATACCGACGCCGGCAACAAGCGCGGCGCCGAGGTTGGCGAAGCGGGCCAACGCGGCGACCGCCAGACCACGCAGAATGAAGTCGGGGCCGAGCGTTTCGGGTGTGACCGTGCTCTGGTTCGGGATGATCAAAATGGCCGCGAACGCGGCGATCGCCCCGGCCAATGCCCACGACAGCATGGCCATGTACTTCGGGTCGATTCCGGCGAGCGTGGCCGCATCGGGGTTCGAAGCAGCGCCTCGAATTGCGATGCCGAATCGGCTGCGTTGGAGGAACAGATACAGAGCGCCGATGACGATGGGCGAGAGGAACATGAGCGCAGAAGCCGATGGCGACACGAACACCGTCAGGTCAAATTGCGGGAAGCCCGGAGGTTGCGGAAAACTTCGCCCACCCAATCCGCCGCCGGCGAACGACAATGCAAGCAACAGCAGCGCCTGCCCAGTGCCTAGCGTCGCGACCATGGCGAGAACCTTCGGGGCGTCGGCCAGCTTGCGCACGACGAACGCTTCGAGACCGGCGCTAATCAGAGCTGCGACGATGAGCGCACCGACGAACCCAAGCCAGTACGGCACGCCGTAGCCGTTGACGACCACCGACATCATCGATGCAGCGACGAGACCAACGGCCCCGTGAGCGAAGTTGATGAACCCCGATGACCGATATGCCAGCACCAATCCGATGCCCAGCAGGGCGTAGCCGATGCCGAAGATCGTCCCAAGCAACACGAGCGGTCCGGAGAAGTCGAATCCCCACATCATGTGTCGAGCGCCTGGGCTAGACCCTTGAGATACGCGGACTGCAGTAACTCAGGGCGGGCCCGCAAGTCCGCTGCCGAGCCTTCCCAGCCAATCGAACCCTTCTCCATGACATAGGCATGGTCGGCAACCGACAGAGCAATGTTCACTGATTGCTCGACGAGCAGCACGGCCGCGCCACGCTCGGCAATCGTTCGCACGACCGGCAGCAGGTCAGCGATCACGGTCGGAGCGAGACCGAGTGAGAATTCGTCGATGAGTAGAAGCTGGGGACGCACAATGATTGCCTTGGCGAGCGCCAACATTTGTTTCTCGCCGCCGGAAAGGGTGGCAGCTCGCTGGCTCCGACGTTCTGCGAGCCGAGGAAACAGCGCGACCGCCTCTTCGATCGCGTCGGAACGGCGAACGGGATCGATGCCGTGGCTGAACAAACGCAGGTTCTCTTCGATGGTCATCGGCCCAACGACTGCTTCGCCTCCGACGATCTGGTGCAGGCCCATACCCACGCGCCATGTTGGGCGGGTTCGGGTGATGTTCAAGCCGGCATAGACGATGCGGCCGCTGAGCGAGGGTTCGAGCCCACTAATCGTGCGCAGCAGCGTCGTCTTGCCGGCCCCGTTGGTTCCGAGCAGCGCCACAACCTGGCCCGGCTGGACTTTGAGGTCTACGCCGAAGAGGACCTGCACATCGCCATAGGCCACAGCGAGGTTCTCTACCCGCAACAGGTCGGTGGGTGCTGTCCCAGCTTCGCCGTCGAGTGCATCGACCCGACGGGGGACCGTTGCTGCTGATGTGGTGACTGCGGACAGTTCAGGAGGGCGGGCCGAGTCCGAGTACCTGCGCACGTGCCAGCCGACGTATGCGATGGGCGGACCAAGCCAGGCAATGCGCCACTGTGCATGCAGCCCGTCGATGAGCCAGGCGTTGACGCTGCAGGCGACGGCCGCGCCGACCGCCGCCGCTTGCACCTGGCCCGAAGCAATCCTGCGCCGCACGGCGGGCGTTGAGCTTGCGAACGTCGAAGCATCGAGACCGATTGCAGCCAGGCAGAGCAGTCCGCCGCCGACGGTCCAGCTAACGACCAGACCAATGTAGGTGAAGGACAACGCGCCGGTGGTTATCGCCGCACCGGCGCCAAACAGTTGCAAGCCAATGACGTCGGCGCGGCGGCTTCCGGTCAGTTCGCCCAACCGGTGGTACCACGAGCCGAAACCTGCGACGAGTGCGGCAGCGAGCGTTGAGACGCCGAGTACCGCGGCCAATTGTCGGTCGCTGCGTTGCCATTCGTCGAGTAGTAGTTCTTGGGCCGGGCTAGCTGCGGCCACCATGGCTGCACCGACAGTGAGCGCAGCGAACTTGCTGCGGCGAACCCACGGCGTGTCGAGCAACGGCGATGTCCCCTCAGAAACCACGTCATCGTCATGCGCGAGTGCGTGGGGCGTCAGGGCTGCGGTTGCGCCGGCCATGACGGCCATCGCGATCCACAGCTGAGTGTCAACGCTTGGCTCAGCGATCACTCGCAGCCCGAGCGGCCATCCAGCTCCACACGCCACGCCAACCCAATAGCGCGAAACGTATCTGAACCGGGTTTGGTGAGTGGATGCCGTCGAGACCATGACCCGGTGAAGTGCCATCGCCGGTCCGAGTGCGGCCGCGACGATGATTGCTGCGACGGTAAAGAGGACGATCTCGATCGTCCAGGCGGCGAGAGCGAGTCCCAGCGTCGCGACGAGAGCACTCAGCCAGAGAAAAACTCCTGCGGGAAGCACATCGCGCGTGCGGACCGTAGCGACGCAACCCAGGACAAGAACGGCTGCGGCAATGGTGGCCTCGGCCGTCAGCGCGCCGAGCACCTCAAACTCGCTAGCCAGCCGTGCCCGGTTGAAGAGCAGGATCGAGATCGGGGCAGCGACAGCCGCTCCGTGCAAGCCGATCGCACGCACCAACCACGGTGTCGAAGCTGCGACGGGTGCCGCAGCCTCAGCCATCAAAGTCGATGGGGTCGCTGTCGATCGTCATGCATTCGCAGGTCTCGTCGAAACTGAAGCGGACGTACTTGTCGCCGCCGGCATATATGCCGGGCGTGAACTCGACCCCGTAGACCGATGCGGCCTCGAACGAGTCGCCGAGGCCCCAAACGGCTTCGCTGATTCCGGCGGCGCTGATCTCGTCCGCCTGGTTACCAGCGGCGGCTACCAGATTGATGGCGTCGCAAAAGACCAGGCCGGTGCGGACCGACGCTCGGTCGGTGACGTCAAGCCCGGCAGCGACGAACAAGTCAACACAGCCCTTCTCGGCATCGTTCGCAGGAAATGCGTACTCGGCATCTTTGACGTCGTAGCCGGGCAGCACGCTAATCCCGGCCGCTCCACCCATCATCTCGGGGTAGTTGAAGGTGTTGAAGTCAGGGGCGTCGTAGCTCGACACCGCAAACTCGGCTGAGAAGTTCTGCACCAAGCTGGTATCGATAAACCACGAAACCAGGCGCGAGCCACCAATCGCGACGACGCGGTCAACGCCTGCTTCCTTGAAGTTCACGATTGCCTGCAGCTGATCATTGTTGAAGGACGTGCCATCGGTCGGGTCGATGGTGTTGTACGAAGCGATCTCAATGCCGGCTTCGCGGAGCACGGGTGCGAACTGCTCGTCGAAGACCCGCTGGCTAAGCCCTGAATCGATGGCGATCACACCAACCGTGCCGCCGTCAAACCAGCCGCTCGCAACGAGGTCTGAGCCGAGGCCGGAAACGAGATCGTCATAACTGGGCAGGAACGGAGACCAGTAGTAGGGCGCAAGTTCTTCGAACCCAGCGTTGTCGACGGGGTACAGCGTGGCATCGAGCATGAGCGTGTTTGCTGCGGCGTAACACGGCCGAGCGTTCTCTTGGAGTTGCCCAGTCATCACCACTGCGAACGCCTTGTCGTCTTGGGTGATCGCGTTGCAGAGCTGCTCTTCGGCAACGGGGCCATCGGTGATCGCGTTGAACACGTGGATCTTGGGAACGATTTGGCGACCGGCAACGCCGCCATTGGCGTTTGCCGCGTCGACCAGCGCCATGACCTGCGCTTCGCGGTCGCCCTCGCTGGGAGTCTCCCATCCGAATGCGGCAGCAACCGCGCTGGTATCGGTGATGATGAAGGACATCGTGATTTCGTCGTCGGTCACGCCGGGGGTGTCGGGCCCGGCGGGTGCGAGTGTGGGAGCTTCGTCTTGGTTCGAAGCGGCATCACTGTCTGTGTCTGTGTCGGTGTTTGCGTCGGCGTCTGCAGGGTCGGGGTTGCCCTGGTCGCTCGTGGCGGCAGTCGTTGTGTCGTCGGTGTTTGTGCTGTCGTCGGCATTGTCCGATGCGGACTGGGAGCAGGCGTTGAGGGCCAAGGTGAGAATGGCCAGAATGGCGATCACGGTGCGGAGCCTGCGGGGGTCGGTGCGATGCATGCGAATATCTCTCATCAGGTTGGTGTCGTAACACCGGACGGGGAACGGGAAAGGGCCGAGTCTCGGGTGTCGAGACTGGATGCGCGCACCGCGGTGCGATACGCGCTTCGCCGCTCGCTCAGCCTGTCATTGACAAGCCACGCGATCAACAAGAGTAGAACCACAACGATGAGCGTCTGCGGCAGGCGACCGAGCTTGAGCCAGCCTTCGCCGATGACGTGGAGTAACTCATCATTGAATCCACACAAGTACAGCAGAGTTCCAGCTCCGGGGCCGAACCATGGTCGTGTGAGCATGCGGTTCATGTGCCGGTGGTCCCGAACTGAGCGCCTTCGCTTCCGCTCACGAGATACGACGCAGCTTCGAGGCGGCCGCGTTCGGCAGGGAAGCCCTGCACCAGTCCCATCGAGAGGTCTCGCAGAGCTCGCGAGATCGGCCCGGTCATGCCCGTGTTTGACGTGCCACACGCCTTCATGGCCTGCACCGCTACCTGAAAGCAGTTGTCGGCGATCTCGCCCTTGGCGATGCGCCAATTGGCGACCACATCATCTTTGTGAAGGATCTCGGGATTTGCGGTTTCGAGGGCGATCTGCCGGCGGGCCCACAGCATGGCGGTATCGAGGTGGCGGCGCATCGAGCCGACCAGTTGCTGGTGCACGTTGCTCGTGCCGATTGGTTCGTCAGTGCCGTGATAGGTCGTCGTCGTCAAAAAGTTGATGGCGAAGTCATAGACGGCTTGCGCTGCGCCGATGTACACCGACGACAGAGCGACCTGATTACCGACGAAGCTGCCTCTGCTGACCTGAGTCATCTTCACGAACGATCCGGGCACGGTCAGGGCATCGTCGTCTGAGACGAAGACATCTTCGAGCACGATGCCGTGTGTTGCGGTGGCACGCATGCCGACGGCGTCCCACTTGGTGCGTTCACCGGTGCCGGGTGCGGTGCGATCGATCAGGAAGACGGCCAGGTGCTCAGCCGTGTCGCCCGTGTCGAGCTTTGCGGTGACGAGGTAGTCGTCGGCCACACCGGTCGCGCACCCGAACGATTTGACGCCATTGACGAGCCAACCTCCGTCAGTTCGGCTGGCCTCGGTGGCGATCGTGATTGCAGCCCCCTTGGTGCGCACCGACTCGCTCGCAAAGTTCGCAACCCACCGTCCTTCGTCGCCCATGCGTCGAAGGATCTTTTCGCCGAACGCTCGGACGACGGGGATCTCATCACTGTCGTACAGGCCAGCTTCGATCGCAGCAAGCGGAAGCAGGCCGCGCGACGATCCGCTGCACTGGAAGAAGTAGGCGAGAGAGGTCGACGCGCACTCGGTTGCCATCGCGAACGTGGCAGCAGCGAGGTCTCGAAGGCCGCCGCCGAGCCCGCCGTAGTCGGTCGGTACCGTCAAGCCGAGCAGTCCTGCCTCAGAGATGGTGCGAACGTGCTCGATCGGGAATGTGCCCGAGAGGTCAGCTTCGACGGCCTTCTCCGCAAGAGCGGGGAGCACCGAATCGACTTTGAGTGCTCGTGCGCGCTCGGCGTCGGTCATGTCTTGGATGAATAGCTCGCCGATTGCTCGGCCGGTCATGTCAGTGTTCTTCAAGGATCCTCCCGAACCCGGAGATCTTCTCTTGTAGCCCCGTAGCCCGCATGGCATGCCAAAGCGTGGCGATGTTGATTGCGATGACTGGCTTGTTGAGCTCGCGTTCAAGTTCTGCTGCCTGCGCGACGAATGAGAGGTTCGTGCCCACCTGCACGATGGCGTCGACATCGGCTGCATCGATTTCGTCGACAACGGCGGCGATTTCGGGCGGGTGTACCTCGGCAATGGCGGTCGCGGTTGGACAGCGCAGTCCAGTCACGTTCGCGACCGAGAAGCCGGCTTGGTTGAAGAATTCGCGCACCTGGGTATCTGCGACGGGCTGGTACGGGCTGAACACCGAGATCCTCTCGGCGCCGAAGCAACGAAGGGCATCTTCGCAGGCGCTCGCTCCGGTTGAGACCTCGAGGCCGCTCTGGTCGCGAACTCGCTGCTCAAAGGCTCGGTTGCCTTCGACTCCGCCCCAGAATGTCTCCGCACTCATTCCCATGACCATGTACGTGGGCTTGGCAGTGATTACGTCGCGAATGGCAATGCGGATCGACTGACGAATCTCACCAAGTAGACGTTCAAACTCTGCGTCGTCGCCGAGATCCGGATTCTCGATGTACATCCGTCCAGTGTGAAAGGTCACGCCGGCGGGAGCGACCATCGCAAAATCATGCTCAACCACGGTGTTGGTCGACGGGGCAATCACGGCGAACCGACCACGGGTGCCGACTGCGGACTCACCCACGGCAGTGTTCTCGCGTTCCGCCCAGCGGAACGCTGTTCGCGTTTGACACACTCGCAAACTAGGACCGCAGGTGTGCCATCGTCAAGGCGGCGCGGTCGATTATGGGCAACGTCGTCGGCGACATCGCTTCGCGAGTGACAGGCAAACGCTCAACGCTCCGAGTTCCCGCTGGGCAGTTGCTACTGCGTGGCGACATGCAGCGCGCCCACGAGCAGATCAGCGTCGCCCTGGTTGTCCCCGAGCAGGCTCCCGTACGAGTAGCCGCTCCAGACCAGGGTGGTGTCGTCAACGACGTCAATGCCGGTGATGTCATCGACAGCCGCAGAGCCGGTCTGATCAATCGAAAGCAGCGTTCCGTCGAGCGCGAACCAGACGAGCAACGTGTCGCGATCGCCAGCAGGTGTCCCCAGAGCACCGGCGCTGCTTCCGGATACGACAATTCGATCACCGACCAGACGAACCTCAAAGCCGGTGTCGAGTTCATCGGTCCCGACCTGCGAAACGAAGACTTCATTGCCCTCGGCGTCGAACGACGCGACCACCAAATCGCGCCCTCCCTGATGAGGTCCCGCAAGCGAACCCTCGGTCGAGCCGGTGATGAGCACGCCACCGTCGGGACCCTCTCCGACACCTTGGGTCCAGTCGAGCGCATCGCTTCCGATCTGACGGGTCCATATGGTCTCACCAGATGCCGAGAGGCGGGTGATGAAGATGTCTTTGCCTCCGCTGTTCGCCCCGTCCATGTCGCCTTCGGTGTAGCCGGTGACGTACACGCCATCGTCGGGGGCGAGTGCGGAGCCTTGGCCCCAGTCAGTTGCGTCGGTGCCGATGTGGCGCAGCCATTCTTGATTGCCCTCGCCGTCAAAGCGGGTGACGTAGCCATCGAAGCCTTCGAGATCGCTCTGCGGGTCAAGCGCGCTGGCCGTGTATCCGGTGACGTACACGCCATCGTCGGCCGCGGTGACGTCGAAGCCACGATCCCATCCGTCTGCGCCGAACTGGGCACGCCAGATCTCATTGCCATCGGCATCGAACCGGGCGAGCCATACATCTGCTGAACCCTGGTTGGGTGATGCAAAGTCCCCCTCGGTGAAACCCCCGACATAGAACGTGTCATCGTCGGCGACAGACACGCCCAATGGCGACTCGTTTTTCGCGCTGCCGAACTGCAACGCCCATCGCTCGGCACCCGTGTCGTCGTAGCGGGCAAGGAAAATGTCCCGACCGCCGAGATTCGGGCTTGCCAAGCTGCCCTCGGTGGCGGCCGCGAGCACCAGGTCTCCGCTGGACATCGCCGCGACTCCAAAGCTGGTATCGGCGGCGTCTGAACCAAACTGCGTTTGCCAGATCGGCGCAGAACCCGACCCGCCGACCTCAGCCGGCGAGGTCGCTGCTTCGCCAGTTGTATTGCTGTCCGAAGCTGTCGGGGTATCGAGCGAGAAGATCAGTAACTCATGGGTTTCGTAGCTGGTGAACAGGATCTCGTGGTCGCCGTCGCCGTCGAGGTCTTCGACGATACCGCCAGCCGCTTGGCCGAAATTCTCTGCAAGAACGTGTTGGGTGAACTCGCCGGGGGTGATCTGTTCAAGCCAAAATATGCGGTTGTCGCCGTCGCCGGAAACGGCCAGGTCGATGTCGCCGTCGTCGTCGACGTCACCCCACGAGAATACGCCTGGGGCGGCTTGGAAAGCAGTGCCGATGGTCTCGCGAGACACAATGTTGTCGCTGATCGGTTCGACGTCCCACGGGTCGCGGGGGTCTGGGGCCGGCGTCAGCAGGTGAATGCTTGCTGGCAGCGCCCCTTCACGGTTGGGTACGTGATTTGACCCGACCCAACCGGTTCGCCCATCGCCGAAGAGGTCGTCGATGGCCGCGATCTGGATGGTGCGACCGACCGAGGCGACGACTTCGTGGCGGATCCACGAGCCCGCCCGATTCGCGTCATCTGGAGGGGCGAGGTTTTCGAACCACACGTAGGAAGCGCCCTCGATGAAGAATTCTCCGCTGGCGAGATCGATGTCGCCGTCGCCGTCGACATCGTGAGCGACGGGCAAGCTTCCGCCGCCCTGGCCGATGATGCGGGCTTCGGTCTCGAACTGCAGTCCTTCGCCCGTTCCGCGGTACCACTCTGCTTGAGCATCGGCCTGGAACTCGGCGACGGTGATCAAATCATCGATGCCGTCGCCGTCAATGTCTGCGAACTCTGATCGGTGGTAGAACCCAGTCGCGCCTCGAGGCACGATGTCTCGGCGGATCCACTGTCCGTCACTGTTCTCGAGCCAAAACAGCGCGCCACATGGTCCGATCTCTTGGTTGAGCTCACATACGAAGAAACCGCCTCCGACCATGATGTCGAGATCACCGTCGCCGTCCATGTCGCGCGGGAGCGCCTCGTTGGGAAAGTAGTCCCCGTCGTCGGGTGTGATCACTGGCTCTGCGATCCAACTGTCGAGGTCTCCCTGGTTCCAGAAGATGGTGATGCCCCCGGGCGGGAATTCGATCGGTCCGGGATTCTCTCCGCGGTCGCCAAAGAAGTTCATAACCAGGTCGAGGTCGCCGTCGCCGTCCATATCCGCAGGTTCGGCGCCAGCAGGGCCGTTGCCGTCGGTGGTGACAGTGATGACCGAGAAGCGGCTGTCGGCGGGCGTTGTGGGCTCCGGTGCATCTGCTAGCTCTGGTTCTGTCTCTGCTTGCGTTTCTGCTTGCGTTTCTGCTTGTGTTTCTGGTTCCGCCTCGGCTGCGACGGTCGGCTCGGTTGTCTCGGTCGATGCAACGGTTGGCAATGGTTGCTCGGCGTCGTCTGAATCGAGTACCTCGGCCGACTCTTCACGAATGTCTGGTTCGGAGGTGATGCCGGGCGCGTCTGAGTCCTGTGTGGTCTCGTCCTCGGCGACGCCGCCGCATGCGGCGAACACGAGTAGGGACGCACAGAACGCGCTTCCAACAGATCGAGCGATGCGGCGTGTCGGCATCGTGGGTTGTTTCGTTGTACGGAACACCGTTTCGTTCTACTGCCATTCGTCTGTCGTCGGCAAGTGCCGGAGTCGGGTGGTCTGGGCTCCGGGCTCGTCGGGCCAATCTCGATGGTGTTCCGTTGACCGGAACGGCGTTTCGTTCTACTGTCTAGTCATCGCACCCGCGATCTTTCGCTGGGTGCAGGGAAAATAGGGGATTTCTGATGATTCGTCGCACATTTGTCGTACTTGGCTTGGTCCTTGGGTCGATTGGGCTCTTGGCCAACACCGCTGGAGCAGACCACGCCGTAGCGCACAACGGCGAGACCGCCGAAATTTCGAAGTCGGACGGCTTGACGCAGGACGAAACAGTGATGGTGACCGGCATCGGCTATGCCCCCGGTTCCACGCTGACCGTGGTGCAGTGTTTCACGTTCCCGGCCGCCGGCCCGACCGATTGTGAGCTCAGCAATTACGGCCTGCACACCGCCGAAGTGGACGACGAGGGCTTCGGGACGGTCGAGTACGTCGTCAACGTTGTCGACGGCAAGTGCGATGCGAGTAACCCCTGTTTCATCGTGGTTAGCGACGGCATCGGGCCCTCGGCAAATGGTGTTGGTCTTGAAGTGACGTTCGCAGACCCAGCCGCTGAGCAGGCTGCGGCTGAGCAGGCGGCGGCTGAGGAGGCTGCGGCTGAGGAGGCTGCGGCTGAGGAGGCTGCGGCTGAGGAGGCTGCGGCTGAGGAGGCTGCGGCTGAGCGGGCTGCGGCTGAGCGGGCTGCGGCTGAGGAGGCTGCGGCTGACGAGGAGGCTCCGGATAACGGCGACGACTCGAATACTGACGAAAGTGATGACTCAGATAGTGACGGTGACGGCGGCGGCTCGGGTTGGATTGTTCCGGTCGTGATCGTCGGTGCCGTGATAGCTGCGGGTGGCGCATTTGCCGCAACCCGCCGCGGCGGATCGAGCTGAACCAGCCGAATCCACTGTCGGGTTCGACAGTGGTGCTTGACCTTTCTCAACGATGCCGGTTCGCTGCAACGAGCCGGCATCGTCGCGCTGTGGCCGGGCGAGGTGGCCTAGGTGGCGGAACGAGGCTCGAGAGGGGGATAGGCGCCGACTTCGCGCAGTTCAGTCTCCATTGCCTGCACAGCGGTGATCATCGAAGCCGTTCGTAGGTACTCGAGGCAGAGATCGGGGTCATTCGCCCGAGTGCGCATCTGTTCGAGCGCCTCGGCCCGAACAGCGGCGTCGGGGGTCGCGAGCGTGACCGCGTTCGTGTGGGTGTGGCGCTGTACGAAATCGATCGCTAGCTGGCGACGCAATCTGGCGTAGTCATCAAGGCGCGCGCTGCTGGTCGTGCCATGGAGATAGCCGGCGAGCCCAGCGCCGAGCAGCACCGCGTCATGAACCCCGCCGTTCATGCCCATGCCGCCAAGAGGATTGTTGATGTGCGCCGCGTCGCCGGCCAGCAGAACGTTGCCGACCCTGAAGGTCGAGGCAACGCGCTGATGCACCCGATAGATGGTGCGGTGCGCGATGTCATAGCTCCCATCGCGGGCGACTACGCCTTGCAGGCGGCGTTGTGCGCTTTGGTCGGTGAGCGCTTCGGCGTCGGTTTCGTCTTCGCCAACTGGGAACAGTGCTCGCCACAAGTCGACAGTGCGAAGAAGCACCAGCCACTCATCAGGGTCAGAGATGTAGTTGACGTAGGCCAAATTGTCGAGAGATTGGGAGAAGTCGAAGGTGGTCGACACGACGAGGTACCGGTCGGCGTACGTCATGCCCTCAAAGTCAAGGTGCAGACTCTTGCGGACAGCGCTCGAAGCTCCATCGGCGCCCAAGACGGCATCGCACGGTATTTCCTCACCAGATTGCAGCGAGACCACGGCGCCGTCGTCGGTCGAGCTCGCGCCAGCTACGGCCGCCCCAAAGCGCACTGTGACACGGTCGCCTTCGGCGAATTGGTCGAGCAACGCCTCGCAGAGCTTGTACTGCTCACATTGGAGCCGGAACGGAAATCGTGTCTCGTCGCTCAGCAGGCCAAGATCGAATTCCGCGACCACCCCATGCGAACGCTCGCGATAGGCGAACCGTTCGGCGATAAGACCGCGAGCGACCAGTGTGTCGATAATCCCGAACGGCTCGAGCATTTCGAGAGTTGCCGGGTGAAAGGTCGAAGCCCGCAGCTCGCGAGGAAGGTCGTGGGCAGCTTCGAGCAGTGTGACGTCGATATTGCGGGCCGCGAGCGTGGCTGCCGCAACGCAACCAACGGGTCCGGCCCCAGCGACGACGACATGGGGGCGAGGCGTCGTAGTAGTCATCAAAACTCGCGCAGCATCATGCCGTGGCCCTCGAATTGGTCAGCGATGTCCAGCGTGCGCAATGCATGCCACAAGCACGTCGCGTTGATCGCGAGCACTGGTTTGCCCAGGATCTTCTCGGCCTCGTCGGCTACCGCCACCATCGACAGGTTGGTGCCGCATTGCACGATGGCGTCGATGTCGGGGCCATCGAGGGCTTTGAGTTCCTCGAGTAGCGTCTCTGGTGTGACGTCGGCAATCGACGTGGCGGTCTCGCAGCGCAGTCCTTTGACCCGCTTGACGTCGTAGCCGCATTCTGTGAAGTAGCCGTGCACTTGCTCGTCGCCGACCGGTTGGTAGGGGGTGATACACGCAATCCGGCTTGCGTCGAGGCGCTCGAGAGCGGCGTTGCATGCGTCGGCCCCCGAGGTGATGCCGAGGTCTCCGGAGATTTCTCGAACTCTGGCTTCGAACTCGGCGTTGCCTTCCTTGCCGCCCCAGAATGTTTCTGCCGACATGCCCATCAAGATGTAGTCCGGTTCGCACGTCATGATGTCGCGAACTGCGTTCGGAATGGTGTCCCGAATGAGTCCGAGGAAGTGCAGGAACGCATCGTCAGAGCTCAGGTCAGGTGCTTCGACGAAGAAGCGGCCGCTGTGAAATGTGACGCCTGGCGGACGCACCTGGTTCAGGTCATGCTCGACCACGGTGTTGGTCGATGGCAGAATCACGCCAATCTTTGCTCGGTAACCAACAACATCGGGCATGACGGTCTCCTGGAATCGTTGCATCATCGCCCATGAGGGCGATGCGGCGCCGCAGTCGGACGCAACTCGGAACGCTGTTCCTCTGGCCGGAACAATACACCGCAGACGGTTCCGCTGGCAGATGCGAAGAGCGGATGCAGTCGTACTAGCGTCGAGTCATGTCATGGCAGCCGCCGCCCTATCCCTACGACCGCTTGAACGAGCTGAAGGTGCACGGCGAACGATTTGACGGTGGATTGATTGACCTGTCCATCGGTACGCCGTTCGATGCGCCGCCCGATGTCGCGCTTGTGGCGATGGCGTCGTCCGATGCCGAGCGGGGGTACCCGCCTTCGATCGGCCTGCCGGCGGTGCGCCACGCGGCCAGCGATTGGTTGCAGCGTCGCTTCGGCGCCGAAGTTCCGGCTTCGCACATCGCTGCGACGATCGGAACCAAGGAATTTGTGGTGTCGGTTCCGCGCTATCTCGCCCTTCGGTCTGACCGTCGTGACACGGTGCTGTATCCCGAGATCAGCTACCCGAGCTATGCAATGGGCGCAGAGCTCGCCGGGCTGCGATCGGTCGCGGTTCCCGTCGATAGCAACTGGTGTCTGGATCTTTCAGCGGTCGACGCAGCTGATGTTGAGCGGGCGCTTTGCCTTTGGGTCAACACTCCAGGAAATCCTGCTGGCGGACTTGACGACTTGGCGGCCATTGCCGAGTGGTCGAAGCGCACGGGTGTCACGGTGCTGAGCGACGAGTGTTACATCGAGTTCACGTGGGACGGCCGATACCGGACCGGGGAGACACCCGGGGCGACGCTGCTTGCCCACACGACTGACAACGTGATCTCGTTGCACTCGCTATCGAAACGATCGAACTTTGCCGGCGCTCGTTTTGGGTTCTTTGCCGGCGATCCGGAGTTGGTTCACTTTCTGTCAGAGGTGCGCAAGCACGCCGGGAACATGGTCCCGGGGCCGGTGCAACACGGGGCGATCGCCGCGCTGGGCGACGATGTACATGTCGAGGCTCAACGGCAGCGATACGAGCAACGGTTGTCACTTGTGGCAACCCAGCTCACCGCCTACGGGATCGAGACTGCGATGCCAGATGGCGGTTTCTACTTGTGGGTCCCTGCCCCGGACGGCGATGCATGGGCCTTTGTTGCTTGGTTGGCCCGTGAAGTTGGCGTGCTTGCCAGTCCAGGAGAGTTCTATGGGGTTGCTGGCTCGGGCCACATCCGCTTGGCGATGGTGGCGTCGACCGACCAATTGCAGGCGATCGAGGCACGGTTGGGTCAGGCCGCGCCGATCTGAGGTGCTACTCGATCGAGCTCGCAGAGTTCAGAGTTTGCGCAGGACGGTGACCACTCGACCAAAGATTGTGACCTCGTCCGGTGCGAAAACCATTGGTTCAAGGGATGGGTTCTGTGGCTGAAGGACGATCCGCGAGGCAGAGCTCTCCGCGAGGGTCTTGACCGTTCCTTCATCGCCGGGAATGCCAGCAACGACGATGTCGCCGATCTCGGCAGTTGGTTGGACCCGAACGACCACGAAGTCGCCGTCGAAGATGCCCGCGTCGATCATCGATTCGCCGCGTACCCGCAGCATGAAGAGCTCACCGTCGCCGGTGAGATCGGCAGGAAGCGGAACCAGTTCCTCGACATTGGACTGCGCGAGTACATCGGTGCCGGCAGCGACGTCGCCGATAAGTGGAACGTGGCAGACGGTTGCTTTGTCGGCAACCGCTCCTGAGCGTGGGTCATAGCGGACCTCGATTGCGCGTGGCTTGTCGGGGTCGCGGCGGAGAAAGCCATGCTTCTGCAAGGTGGCGAGGTGTGCATGCACCGTTGATGGCGATGTCAGTCCAACTGCTTCGCCGATCTCGCGCACCGAAGGCGGGAACCCCCGCTCGCGCATTTGGTCGGCGATGAACTCAAGAATGCCGCGTTGTCGGTCGGAGAGCTTGTGTGTGTCGGGCTCGGCGTATGCATCGTTCGTGGTCATGTCACTCATTTCTTCTTCGTCTTCGACTCGGTCTTTGTTGTCGACTCGGTCTTTGTCGTCGTCGTGGGGTAGCGGGGGCGGGGGCGGTTGGATCAGGTGGTCGGAGCGGTGAGGGGCAATGGTGCGAGTTGCAATCGAACGTGTGTTCGGTTTACAGTGATGTCTGGTCGAACGTATGTCCGTCGAATGCATGTTCGCCGAACGGCCGTTCGATGTCAAGGATCTTCTCGACCCACCACCTACCGCCACCAGACCGACGAAATCACGCACGAGAGAACACGCCAGCCACAGGTCGGCCCAACACAGCAGACCACGTGTCACACCCCTCAGAAAGACTTCATGACATGACAGCAACCGCATACGCACCAGCAACCACATCGAACGCAGGTTTCTCCAACGCAGATCGACCGAGCACCGCTGCCGCCGACATGCGTTCTGTTCACGGTTCAGATTCGACTCGAGCGAATCTCCCTGCAGTGGGTCAGGTGCCGATTCCTCTGCGGTTGGTCGGCGCCCCAAGCGCCTCGCCGCAGCCCTGCCCGCCTGTCACATCGGCACAATGGCAGCCGCAAACCGATCTCCCGCTGATGTGGGTGCAGGCAGATCCGCATGCGATCATCCGTCGGCGTCAGTTCGTTGCATGCGTCGTGTTGACCATTGCGGTGCTGCTCGGCGCCCATCTCGGCGGACTTTCAATCACGAGCTTCCCGTCGGTCGGCTCGCTCGATGCCGGCGTCACCCAAGCGGCTCTGCCTACCGTGCATGTTGTGGCGGTCGGTGACAGCTACGGATCAATCGCCGCTGGCCTGCAACAGCAAGCACCCCTACTCACCGCCGAAGCATTGCGCGACCTGAATGGCGGCGCACAGTTGATTCCTGGGCAACGACTCGTGCTCGACCTGACCTCATTTGGCTGAGGTCGTAGGGCGACGCAGGTACCGCAGAAAGACGATGCCGTCGCCTACCCCGACCCGGTCCAGTGCAAACCGGTGATCCGGGCCAAGTGAGGGTCCGGATGCGATCGTCGGCCCATCTCCGCCAACAACGATAGGTGACACGCTCAACAAGATCTCATCGACCAGGTCATGCTCAAGGAACTGCGCATTGAGCGACGGTCCGCCTTCAAGCACGACGTGGCGATCCCCCCGTCCATCCAGGTCGGCCAGCACCTGGCGGCAATCGATCGAATCACCGAGGTCGCAGACCTCGGCGATGCCGACAAAGTTTCCGCCGCGTGACTCGGCCGCCTGGGTGGTGGTGAACAGCAACGGGGTTGGCCCTGGCCCAAAGAACAGACGAGCACTGGGATCTGGTGAGAGCGAGCCGGTGATGACTGCGATGCGAGCCCGAGCGGGCCGGTAGTCCTCGACCCGAACGGTTGTGGCCCCCACCAAGATCGTGTCAGCGAGTTTGCGGGTCGCCGAGAACCGCTTCTGGTCGCTCGGAGCCCCCAATGGGCCCGACACGCCGTCGATCGAGATCCTGCCGTCCAGGGACGCGATCATGATCATGGTGACCCACGGCCGCCCTTCGGGCTTTGGGCGGTTGTCGCCAGCGAGTCGCGCAGCGATATCGATGTCATTGCCCGGATCCGGCCAGAGTTCATCCATTGCTTCGAAACTATCCGTCGATCGCCGTCTGAGATGATCCCGATTCGATCCACGCGGTTCCTCGCATGCGCCAAATCAGCGTCGCGGCCCGCACCCCGATGAAGCAGCTCAGTGCCACCCACATCGCGACGATCCCGCCGTTTGATAGGGCAACGACAACCAACATGACCGCGAATGACGCCGCAGAAACCATCATTGCCCGAGATAGGTAGCGCAGGTCGCCTGCCCCAATCAATATGCCGTCGAGGGCGAAGGTCAATCCTGCAACCGGCAGCGCGAGCGCAAGAATGAGCAACAGGTCCGCAGCGATTCCGATGACCTCGACATCATTCGTGAAGAGATGCGGAAGGCGCCGGGCAGTAATCCCGATCACTGCTGCCGCACCCACGCCCAGCACCAGCCCCCAGCCAGCGAGGCGTCTCCCGACGATCAGCGCTCGCGGCGCGTCGCCAGCTCCGAGCAGCGTGCCGACCATTGCCTGCGCTGCGATCGCAACGGCATCGAGGGCAAGCGCCAGAATGTAGAAGATCGCCATGGTCACTTCGTGTCCCGCGAGAGCTTCGGTGCCGATCGAGGCCGCGAATGCGGCGGCTCCCAAAAACGAGGCACGCAGCGCGGTTGTTCGCCAGAACAGGTCGACTCCATCGCGCCCGAGCCGACGCAGCGTCTGTGGGTCTGGTGCCCACGACAGGTCGAACTGGCGGGTGTCGCGCAGCACCCACCACAGATAGGCGCTGGCACCGACCCACTGGAAGATGACGGTCGACAGCGCTGACGCTCCAATGCCGAGATCTAGTCCAAACACCAAAATCAGTTCCAGCACCAGATTGCCGAGTGCAGTCACGACAGCGACGATGAGTGGACGGGTCGTGTCCTTGAGCCCCCGCAGGTACCCGACTGCAGCAAGCATGATCAACATCGCGGGGAAGCCAAACACGGAGATACGCAGATAGCGACGACCGAAACTCACCACATCTGGCTCGGCTTGGAGTATCTGCAACAGGGGAGTAGCGAAGACCCAGCACACCGCGCCGAGAAAGACGCCGACGCCGGCCGCGATCCACAGGCTCTGGACTGCCTGGTGAGCAGCGTCGCGGCGGCGGCCTGCCCCGAGCAGTCTGGACACCGCCGAGGTGGTGCCATAGGCGAGAAATATCGATACCCCGAGCACGGTGCCGATGATCTGGGTGGCAAGCCCTAGCCCTCCGAGTTGCGGGGTGCCGATGCGCCCGACCACGGCGGTATCGGCGAGTACGTAGAGCGGTTCGGCTATCAACGCACCAAGAGCCGGGATACCAAGACCGAACATCTCGCGGTCGATCTCGTTCAGCCGTGCGCCAACTCCCACCGGCCCAGTGTGGAGGGCGGGGCAGCTGATCAGGCGGGCGGAAGCGGGAGTGGCCAGACTGTTCAGAAGCGCCAGGGCCACGGTCTAGGGTTGACCCACCATGAACGCCTCATCAGCGCACGCCAGAACCACTGCCGCCGGATCCCCTGCATGGCTGCGAGGTGCCGTCGGGTACGAGGTGTACGTCAAATCGTTCTCTGACACGTCTGGCGACGGCATCGGCGACATCGCAGGGGTCACCAGTCGGCTGGACTACGTGAAGTGGCTAGGCATCGATGTGGTGTGGCTGACGCCGTTCTTTGTGTCGCCAGGTCTGGATCACGGCTATGACATCGCCAGCTACTGTGAGATCGACCCCCAACATGGCGACCTCGACGCAGTCGATGCTCTCATCGCTCGAGCCCATCAATTAGGCATTCGGGTCGTTTTCGACCTGGTGGCGAACCACACGTCAGTGGCGCATCGTTGGTTTGAGACGGCACTTGCCGATCCGCTGTCGCCTGAACGTGACTACTACCTGTTTCGTGACCCCAGCCCCGACGGTGGCCCCCCGAATAACTGGCTGAGCCATTTCGGGGGCCCTGCGTGGACTCTCGACGAATCCAGCGGACAGTATTGGTGTCACCTGTTCCTGCCCGAGCAGCCCGATTTGAACTGGCGAAATCCCGCGGTGCGAGCCGAGTTTGATGCGATCCTGCGATTCTGGTTCGAACGGGGCGTCGACGGCTTCAGAGTCGACGTGGCGCATGCGTTGACCAAACACCCTCAGTTGCCGGACAACCCGCAGATCCGAGAGATCGCGCCCGATGCTGGGCCGATGAGCGCGTTCGCGTCATTCGACCACGTCCACGACCTCGATCAGGATTCGAACGCCGAGATCTTTGAGCGATGGCACGACATCGCCGCGTCGTATGGCGCGTGTCTCATTGCCGAGAGCGGTGTGAGCGACCCAGCGCGCCTCGCCCGCTACGTCGCGCCCGGCAAACTTGATTTGGCTTTCGCTCTAAAGCCGGCTCGGATGACGTGGCAACCAGCCGAATTGCTGACCGAGATGCTCGCTCTGGCCGAGGCTGAACCTGATCGGCTGTCGTGGGTCACCAGCAATCATGACCAGGACCGGGTCGTATCCCGCTTTGGTGACGGACCGCAGGGACGACAACGAGCGCTAGCTGTTTCGACACTGATGTTCTCGCTAGGGGGCGTTCCATTCCTCTATCAGGGCGAGGAGCTTGGATTGTCGAATGGCCAAGTCGACCCAGACGATCGCCAAGACCCGATCGCTACCCGAAACGGCATCGCCACTGGTCGGGACCTGGCCCGTACTCCGATGCCGTGGAACCCCGACATCAATAACGGCTTCAGCATCGGGCAACCGTGGCTTCGATCAGCTCAACGACCCCAGGGCCTGACAGTCGCGGGCCAGCACGAGAATCCGCGCACACCATTGCATCGGTATCGCCGGCTCATTTCGCTTCGTCGTCACTACCCCGAGCTCTGGCAGGCGCCGCACTCGATCGTCTCATCAGGGCGAGACGATGTCGCAGTCGTTCAACGGGGGCGCACACTCACAGTCGCAAACCTCAGTCCTGAACCGTTCGCGATCAATCTCGGCGATCGTCGGTGGCGGGTAGTGTTTGCTTCGCAAGGGGCTGACGGCGATGCGGCCCGCGGTGTGGTGAATATCGCGGCCGAGACGTCAGCTGTGTTGGTGTTGGACGAGTAGCACCTGTCGGTTCGGTCGCTCAGTCCCTGATTGCCAGACCAGTGTCGGGGTCGAAGAAGTGTGCGCTGCTGACGTCGACCGCGACCTCGACCCGATCGCCGGCACGTACCCGTGACCGCGGGCTGAACCGTGCCGCAATTTGGGTGGTGTCTTCGCGAAGCTGCAGGCTAAGCGCTTCGTCGGCGTGCAAATCAAGGGCATCTTCTGATACGACCGGCTTGGCATCGATGTCAAAGTACGCAATGACCTCGTAGCCGAGAGCCTCGGTGTTGTCGATGGTCGCTGGAATGCTCTGGTAGCGGCCGGTCTCGATGCTGGCATCTTCGAAGTCCTTGGGACGCAGACCGACAACCACCTTGCGGTTGAAATAGTTGCGTAGCGCAGGTCGTTTCTTGAGTAGCTCGGCCGTGAGTGTGAGGCGATGACTGCCGAGCGCCAAGCTGAGCTCCTCGCCAACCGCATCGGGCGTGACGGCTGCTTCCATCAGATTCATTGACGGCGAGCCGATGAACGCGGCGACGAAGAGGTTTTCAGGGTCATCGAACAAGGTCTGTGGGGGAGCAACCTGTTGCAGCACGCCACGGTTGATGACCGCGACCCGATCTGCCATGGTCATGGCCTCGACCTGATCGTGGGTCACATAGAACGTCGTGACACCGACGTCGCGTTGCAAACCGGTGATCTCACCGCGCATCTGCACACGCAATTTGGCATCGAGGTTCGACAGTGGTTCATCGAGCAAGAAGAGCTGTGGTCGACGGACAATCGCTCGGCCCATTGCCACGCGCTGTCGTTGCCCGCCTGACAGCTTGGCTGGCTTGCGGTCGAGGAGCTCTTCGAGCTCAAGAATGCGTGCGGCGTTGTTCACTCGCTCGCGAATCTCGGCTTTGTCGAGCTTCTGCAGTTTGAGAGCGAACGCCACGTTGTCGAACACGGTCATGTGCGGGTACAGCGCGTAGTTCTGGAAGACCATCGCAATATCGCGGTCTTTGGGCGGAAGGTTGTTGATCACCTTGTCGCCGATCTTGATCTCGCCGCTCGTGATCTCTTCGAGTCCGGCAATCATGCGCAGCGTGGTGGACTTGCCGCAGCCTGATGGCCCGACCATGACCAAGAATTCGCCCTGCTCGATTTCAAGGTTGAGGTCTTTCACAGCCTCGAAACCGTTGTCGTACCGTTTTCCCACCGCCGAGAAGGTCACATGTGCCATGGCTAGACACTAGAACGTCAGTGACGTCGGTGCTCAATTCAGCGGCGTTTGCGGCGCGCCGTTGCGGTTGGCTTACGGCCCTTCATCGACGCGCCCTTCACCGTGCGTTCGCAGAACCAGAAGTTGCATGCCCACTTCTCGCCGCTCCAGACCGGGTTCCCGGCGTGCATGGCGTTGTAGTCGGGCTCGGTTGTGCCAGGAACGACGAGGTCGAAGAGCACCAAACGCCCAGGTTTGGCCTTGACCTTTGCCTTGGCCTTCGGGAAGCTCGTGGCCCCGCCCCGTGTGGGAGCGGCGAGGTAGAGCAAACCGGTCTTTAGGCGTTGACCATCTCGGCGCAAGTTGGCATCGTCGACGCCTGGTTGGTAGGCGTCGATGTGTTGGGTGTGCTTGCCCCCGGCGTCGTAATGCACGACCTGAATACGCTCGCAGGTGCGAGCGGGAAGGCCAGCCAGCTCGGCGACTCGTTTCACCAGTGCACGCACAACTGGCGTCTGATCGGTATAGATCCAGGCAATGTCGGCGGTGCGGCGCAGGGTGCTTCCGGTCCGCTCCCCGTCAGCGCCGAGGACTTCGGCCGGCGACAGGTTGCCCTCTGCCAGCCCAATGATGTGCGCACATTCTTCTGGAGT